>JBIKSC010000091.1:0-9211 GCA_044348775.1 Flavobacteriales bacterium
CTGAGAACTTCGTTTTCTGTTTTCGAAGAAAGGTTCAGCAAGTTCTTACCGTTACCCGTTCCTTCTATGCGCACCAGTGGAACACCATCGCCATAGCCGGCGTTGATGATCGTACCGCCGTTCTCGGGTGATACGCTATGCGGAATAGCTCTTACAACTGGTATTTCGAGCAACGTTGCTTTTCGCGATGGGAGAAATGCTTCATCCTGTCCGCCCAGCGTTTGAAAAGAGAAATCGTCGTAGTTGTTATAGCCATATGCAATGACCATGAAGTAGTAGGTCTTGTGATTGATGAGTTGCGGAGCGCCCAATGCAAAGGCATCGCTTGTGACACGAAGCGAATGAAATATGCCTTCATTTGCGCCCTGAACTTTGAGATGTGCAACGATTTGATTCGTTGCAACATCGCGCTCGTAATTGATGATGTTGCTGACTTCATCCTGAACGTCGCATTGTGCAATGAGTCGCGCAAGGTTGATGTCGTTCAGCTCAGCAGGCGATATCTCTTCGTTTGCGAGCTGATAAATCATGTATCCCTGAAAATGATAACTCCGATCGCTTTCTGAATAAGCAGTTCCATCAGGTGCTAATTCCGGAATGGTTGGGTCAATGAGGCTATACGCTTCTTGATAGTTGTTGCTAAGAGGATTGTTATTGGTCCATTGTAGGATTATTTCATTGGATAATTCAGTAACGCTCACATCGGGAGCATCCGGACCTGAGATGAGTTCAAAGCAGTTGTCGAAAAGAGCTTGCGCCTTGTCATCAGCAACGCGTACAGCTTCTACACTTGCCACCGGATCGCCCGAAGTGGAACCTGCGAAGACTACTCCCACGGTGATGTTGTTGTAGTCGCCCGGCTCCAATGTGAATGGGCCTGCGCTTTGCATGAACCGCCTGTCGGCAGGTGGATTGCCACTGCTTATTTCTGTCCAGGGTTCAGTGATAGTTCCGCCGGTTCCGAAGTGATACGGGTCGGTATCACCGGGAAACATAAAGTCGGCAGGGATGGATAAATCTGCACCGCTGCTTGCGGTAAGTGCATTTCCCCCGTATGCCATACGTTGTCCGTTCTTCCAAAATCCACGGAGGTAGTTGTAGTAGTGAATGGCTTGCTGTGGCGGACCGTTTAGAGATGCACCTGAATTATGATACAGGAACTTGCGCATACCGAAGCGCTCGTTGTCAACTATGCCATCGCCATAACCAATGCCAATTCCTCTGTATGGTATACCTTTTTGGTCGTTGGCTTGTTGAATGTCAGAGGTGAGCGGATTATCTAATTCATCGTCGTCTTGATAGGGCCCTTCGAAGAAGTCTACACCTACTGCAGGCGGATTGTCGCCATAACCGAACGACAGAGCTGTCGCATCATCGAATGCATCTCCATTGTAGCCGTAGCCTAAGCCACGCTGAACATCGCATCCAACATAGTCATCCACGTGGCCACCGATGTCCAGGTCTATCCAAGTACCAAAGTACGTTTCCTGCAATGTTTGGGATCCTTGATTGATGAGCACATAATTGTAAAAGGTCATGTTGTTAACCTCATCGTTCGTGCTGAAAGCAAAGGCTTGTGCTCGTATCTCCATACCAATAGGTTGGCCCCCGGTTTCGGAGTGAATATTACCCTTGTCGTTGAAGACCCAGTAATAGGTTTGATCGCCATAAAGAGGAACAATGTCTTCGCGTCGGCGTGACCTGCAGTCGATGTCGCGCGTTAGGTCGTACCAAGGATAGTCACCATTTTCCGGTTCATACGACCCGTTGGAATCGTAATCGTAAAATGGAGCGATGTAAAAGTCTTGTCCTGCTGCAACATTGCCGTGTGCCGGATAATCGTTGAAGTATGAAGGTGTGGTGTAGCCATTGGGAAATAACGCAGCCATGTCGCAATTGGGGTCTTGCATACAGTCGTGATACTGCCTATGAAGTGCGGCATCACTTCGAAGGCTCACTGCGAATTGATCCCACTCCAGACACGTGTTGGCATCCACTTCGGCAGCGCCATCGTTGCTGAGAGGACCGGTCCAGTAGTCATTGCCGCTGTAACGATACAGCAGTGCCGCTAGCTTGAGTTGCTGGTCGGGCGAAACGCCTCCGAGCCACAGAGAACCTGCAAACAGAACACCTACATCGCCATTCTTAGGTGCGAAATAATGCGACCTACCATTGGCGCGATCTTGCCAAAGAGATCCTCCTGTTTCAATCAGTGCATCGATGTTATTCCATTCTAAATCGCGAAGTGCTGTGGCAGGAGCGCAGGCAGCAGCTCTGCTTTCAGGCAGATCTATTGCACCGAGGTGATCCAGTTTTCCGGATTGCAAAAGGGCTTGTTGCGCCGTGGATTGTATGTGCAATATGAGAGCTGAAGCGAGCCAAATCCATTTCATAGGGTAGTGAATTGATTCGCTACATTACGACAAAAATCGTTGCTCAAACTCTCATAATCTGAGGTCCTTCGGTATAGAGGAGATATCCTTCCACCGGTAGGTTATAGATTGTTTGCAGCTGACTCTTGTAGGTATTGACTTGATCGGTATGCTTTCGTGATTCCTTGCCTGTTTTGTAGTCGACTACAATGACGCGGTCAGGCAAAACAATCACCCGATCGGGTCGAAGTATGGTGCCGTCATTTGCTAGTATTTCTCGTTCGCACAGAATGGTGGAGTTTGCATCAAACCAGCTGACCGCGGTGGTATCTGTGAGGATGTTATTCAGGTCATGTAAAAGCTTTTCGCGGTGGTCGGCGGCATCTGCTCTTCCCTGAAGTACGCGGTCTGTAATATGTTCTATCTCATTCTGGTTCGTTATAAGCGAGAAGCATTCATGCAACAGTTTTCCGTAGAGTATTTCAGTTGTGTCACGTTCTCTTATTGAACGCAGTTTGAGTCGTGGCATGAGAACTTCTTTCCCTTTCAAGGAGGGAACATGAAGTGGGGTAGTTGTGGATTGTTTGGTTGTGTATGGCGCTCTAGTTCCTATTTCAGCTACACCACTTGATTTGTATTCCGGGAGAACCTCGTATAAGGTAGCATCGAGCATGTTGTTGAATACGGACCCACCTTTTTCCTGAATGAAATACATCCGCTCCGCCGCTCTTGTGCAACCTACATAGAGATTGTTGATCTCGTCCAGGTAGCGTCGCTTTTTTTCCAATGCAATTTCGGATGTTAGGTCGTCTTCAGTGTCGGCATCGAATGTGTCATCTTTCTTGATTGAATCGATCTTGATGAATGCAGCCGGCAACTCACAGATGTCTTCCGGGACGTTAATCCAGAGGTCGGATGGTTTGGCTTTTTCAGCGAAATGGGGAAAAATCACCACAGGGAATTCCAGGCCTTTCGACTTGTGAATGGTCATTATTTGAACGGCATCCGGATTGTTGGCCGCAGCGGCACTCAGCTTGTGCTTATGCTCTTTCCACCAGTCAATAAATCGATGCAAATCGTGGTTTTTGCCGATGCAGTATTGCTTGATGAGTTCCAACAAGTATTCTACACTATTGTCAATGGGTATTTCAAGAGTTCTAATCAGTGAAATAGCCTGGTGAAAAACGTTTTCTCCCACCATAACATCGGAAACACCGTTGAAAGTTTTGGCAAGAAATGCATTCAAATCGATGGGACGGTATTCTTTGAAATTCAGTTGCTCCGAAATGAAATCGGCTAGCGAAACATGAGAGTGGATGGCCGCAAGACTCTGCACTACATCAAATGCTGCGAATCGGCGCTGTGGAAAAAGATGAAACTCGAAGTATCCCATCACTATGCGTACGGTAGCAGAATGGATCAGTAGTGCGCTTTCAGCTGTCGTGAATTTGATGTCGTGCTCACGAAGCATGTCTGCGCATTTGGTGCCGTGCTTGTGTGTTCGTGTAAGGATGGTGATGTCGCCCGGCGCAAATCCGTCGTTGATGGAATTTCGAACAGCATTGACGAGTTCGTCTTTTACGAAACTCTTAAAAGCCTCTTCTTTACTGTTGAGCAGATGATTTCCGGCGAGACGCACGTAACCCAAGTTCTCGCTTTTCTTTTCTTGAATTACTTCATCGTATACCGCGTTATACGCGGGAATTTTCGAAGCCAGCCGAGGGAATAGTGTATTGTTGAAATCGATAACGGATTGGCTGCTGCGATAATTGGTTTGCAGAGGAATAATGTCCTGGTTGTCATGAAATGTTTTTTCCGCAAAAGGCATATCGAATTCAGGAGGTAAATTCGGTAGGTCGATGAATTGCTCTACATATCCCGAGCGCCAGCGATAAATACTTTGCTTGGCATCACCAACTATCAAGCTTTCATGTCCTTCCGATAGACAGTTGTGAATGAGTGGAACGAGATTCATCCATTGCATTTTGGATGTGTCTTGAAACTCGTCGACCAAAATATGCTTGTATCGCGCACCAATTCGCTCAAATATGAATGGCGCATCATTACCTCGAATGATGGCGTTAATCATCCGATGAAAATCGGAAAGCAGGACCATGTTTTCTTCTGAACGTATCTCAGCGGCATATTCATTAATGCGGTCAATGAGGCCGAGTGTATACATGTTCTCCGATATTTTCTTGATTAAAGAGAATCGCTTAAGGGCGTCATCGGAGATTAGTTCTTGAAGGGTGTCAACTAGTTCATTGGCGTGTTCTTCATGAGGAAGAAACAGATTTTTTACGGATGTGGGAGCTTGCGGATGTATCCAAATTCTATCGGCTTGAAGTTTTTCAAGCGATTTTAAGGGCTTTGTTATTTTACCTTTTTCTGCATATTTTGAAATGCCATTGATGTAGCCGGTTTTCTTGCCGGGAATATCTTCTTTTGTAATGCCTGCGTTGGTCAGTAAAGCAAGGATGGCTTGCGCGGTTTCAGACGTTTTGCTTTCATGCTCTTTTATCTTTTGACGCAGTTTAAAGTGCTCTTGTTGTATGTGCGTTAAATCTACCTCTTCAAGTTTTTGCAGCGGGGCCTGGCCGTCTTCCGTGAAAATTTCGCGAGCCATTTTGATTAGTGCCTCACGCGGATTCCACGTCTTACCATCATCCAATAAGTCTGAGCTATAGCGATGGAGGTAACGTGTGAGAAGCTCATCTTGACCAATGAATTCCAGCATTCTGTCTACCGCCTTTTCCTGAAGTGTTTGCGGATTGAGCTCTATGTTGAAGTCGTTATTCAGCTGCAGATCTTTCGCGAATGATCGAACCAGGCGGTGGGTGAAACTATCGATTGTCAGAATGCTAAGCTTGCTGTAATGGTGCAGCATATCGGTATAGGCCGCTGCAGCTCGAGCGCGAAGCACATCGCTTGTAACGCCCAGCTTCTCTTGCAACTGCGATGACATAGACGAGGTATCACTTGCATCAGCAATATCTCGTAGTTTGGAAAGCACGCGGTGTTTCATTTCAGCAGCAGCTGCTGTAGTGAACGTAATGGCCAAAATATGTTTATAGTAGCCCGGGTTTTCAAAGCGCAATGCATAACTGAGATAATGAAGCACTAGCTGAAATGTTTTTCCGCTACCTGCGCTGGCTTTGATGATGGTAAATCGTTTGGGTGTTGACATAATGGTGAGATTCGCGAAAGCATCTAATATCGGTCATTTTCCCTTTTTTTGAGAGTTGTTTCGGGTTTCTGTCGGTTAAATTTGTATTCAGTTGGTATTGAATACAAAAAACCATTTACTATGCGTCTCTTCCTATTTATCGTGTTTGCCGTTTATTTCAGTTCCTGCAGTATTTCTCCGTATCAGGATAGTCTGCCTGAGCAGAAAAATTTCACACTGAGTCTGAAGTTTGATGCAACATGGAATGAAGATCCGTTTCAATTGGATCGCATCATTGTGGACGACTATGGTAATCTTATTCGTCCGAGTTTATTCATGCACTATGTTTCTTTCATTACACTGATTGCTGAAGATGGGACCGAAGTCCCTGTGAAAGACTTCATGTTGATCGACTACGAAAGGACGAATGAGGCGCTGGTTGAGGTTCCGGCAAATAAATATACCTCCATGAAGTTTGGACTGGGTGTACCCCCTGACTTCAATAAGGACCAGGATCCGGCTCAATACCCAAGTTCAAGTCCTCTGAGTGTAGCCGGTTGCCAGGGAATGTTCTGGACGTGGAATACCGGTTATATTTTTTCCAAGTTTGAAGGATACGCGGATACAAGCGCGGTTGACGGTACTGAATTTCTGGAGCCAATTGCCATTCACGCCGGTGATGACGAGAGCTATAGAAGTTTTCAATCTCTTCCTTTCGAGTTGAATGTTGGGGATAACTCCAGCGTCATTGTGGTCCGGTTGCAAGTGGATGAAATTTTCTCACCCTCACAGGGTAGTGACGTGAACTTGGCTAACGACGCGGTTACTCATACCAGCAATAATCCACAGTTAGCAAGGGATTTTATGGATAATCTTACTGCGGCTTTTAAAATTGTCATTTAATGCGCCTGTGGCTGTTATGGTTGTTATTGCTGGTAGCGTGCAGCAATGACAAACACTACAACTTGGTGGACTCTGAGTTATTGGTGCGCGTGCCGGCGGGTTTCCCTCCTATTGACTACCCGAAAGACAACCACCCGACAAAATTGCGTGTAGAATTAGGGCGGAGATTATTCTATGATAGCCGACTTTCTGATGATGGAACGGTAAATTGTGGCTCTTGTCACGTGCTAAGTGCGGCATTCACAGATGGAAGGGTTACTAGTTCCGGGTTGCATGGTGTTGCAGGAAAAAGAAATGCACCCACCCTGGTTAACCTTGCATGGATGAAACGTCTGCTGATGGAAGGTGGTGTTCCTACACTCGAAACTCAAGCATTAGTGCCATTGCATGATACAGCGGAAATGAGCGTTGGAATTATGTCTGCCGTTATGAGGCTGAACCGAGATGAATATTTGAGGGAATTGGCACGGGCAGCGTATGGTCGGGATAGTTTGGATGCCTATGTTCTAACTCGCGCTCTCGCCTGTTTTCAACGCACGTTTATGTCGGGAGATGGCCGATATGACCGCTACAAACAAGGGCGTAAGGATCAGCTGAATGAAAAGGAAATTCGCGGAATGCAGTTGTTTTTTTCGGAGCGAACACATTGCAGCGACTGCCACAGCGGAGTCTTTTTTACCGACATGGATTATCACAACATTGGATTAACAAGCGAGTATGCAGATGAAGGCAAGGCTCGAGCTACACATGCAACGGAGGATGTTGGAAGGTTTAAAACACCAACACTTCGAAATATTCAACTTACTGCGCCATATATGCATGATGGAAGTTTGGCGTCGCTCGAGGATGTCATCAACTTCTACAACTCAGGGGGGCGAGAGCATCCAAACAAGGATCCGCGAGTGGTGTCGCTTGGATTGTCAGCTGATGAACAAGCTGATCTTTTAGCATTCCTGACAACCCTCACCGATTGGAATTTTGTTCAAAATGAAGACTTATTACCTTTGATGAAATGAGGAAGTATTGTGTAATCAGCGTTTTGTTCGGCTTGCTATTTTTCGCAGGCTGCAAACCGAATGAACCTGAGCCGCCGGATGAACCTACGGTCTCTGCAACTCCATACAACCTGGTCATTCCGCCTTTGTTTCCTCCGATGGATATTCCTGCTGATAATCCATTGACAGTGGAGGGAATTGCACTCGGTCGGTATCTTTTTTGGGAGAAGAAGCTAAGTGCCGACGGAACTCAGAGTTGCGGTTCATGCCATTTGCCGGAGCATGGATTCTCGGACCCCAACCAATTTAGTGTGGGTATTACCGGAGCTGTTGGTACGCGACAATCCATGGCCTTAGTAAATCTGGGTTGGGCCTATAATTATTTCTGGGATGGTAGGGCATTGACATTGGAGCAGCAGGTTATTGAACCCATTACTAATCCCATCGAAATGAATAACACCTGGGAGAATGCGATTGCAGCGCTCAACGCAGATCCGATTTATCCACCCATGTTCAAGGCAGCATATGGCACAACCGAGATAACGCGTGATCGCGCTGCGAAGGCGATGGCTTCTTTTCTGCGAACCATGATAAGCGCCAATTCGAAGTTTGATCGTGAACGAGCAGGAACATATACCTTCAGTGCTTTGGAAGAAGCAGGATTCAATTTGTTTCTAACGGAAGGTGGTTTTAATGCTAACACCGGACAGCCTTGGGGTGGAGGAGATTGCTTCCATTGTCACGGACCGGCAGGTATGCAAATGGGTGATTACCTCATGCATAATAACGGCTTGGACAGTGAGTTCTCCGCAGATCCTGGTTTGGCAGGTGTAACGGGGGATCCGTTGGATAGCGGTAAATTCAAAACTCCATCGTTGCGCAATATTGAGCTAACCGCACCCTATATGCATGACGGCCGTTTTACGACGTTGAACGAAGTGATTGCACACTATAATACAGGAGGACAAATCAGCACAACGACGGATCCTTTCATGGAAGCGGCCGGTGGAGGTTTGTTCTTAGACGAACTGGATGAATTGGCGTTGATAGCTTTCTTGAAAACGCTTACCGACACCTCGTTTATCAATAAACCCGCATTCAGCGACCCTCACGAATGAGCAGTTCATTACCGGAGGCATTGCGCAAGCACCTCAACAAGGCCGATCAATTCAAGAAGGACAACAAAAAGTTCCTGCAGAATTTTGCTCGCAAGAAAGACATCGATAACGCATTTCACACGCTGCATGATGAAGCCTTCCGGAAAATAGACTGCCTCGATTGTGCGAACTGCTGCAAAACAACGTCGCCCATTTTTCGTGATGTGGATATTGATCGCATATCGAAGCACTTGGGCATGAAGCCTTCGCACTTCACGGAAAAGTATCTTCACATTGATGAAGACAATGATTGGGTCTTGAACGTTTCACCGTGTGCGTTTTTGGGTTCCGATAATTATTGCAGCATTTATGATGTGCGTCCGAAGGCGTGCCGTGATTATCCGCACACCGATCGTAAAAACATGCACCAGGTAATGGATCTTACTTATAAGAATACTATGGTGTGCCCTGCGGTTGCCTCGATTGTGGATCGACTCCGCGCGGAGCGTGGCTGAGCAGACTTCTGTTATTTTTCTTGAGCATGTTGCTATAGAATACCATATGCTGTTTAGGCATAACTGCATTCTGCGCTTGGTCGGAACGTTGGCGAAAATTTAATCGCCATGAGCTACGCAACTGATTTTGGAACCCTCTTCTTCCCGAAGTATTGTTCTTCCT
>JBIKSC010000092.1:0-9202 GCA_044348775.1 Flavobacteriales bacterium
CACATGGATAATTTCTTTTTTTAGTGCCTCCGAAAAATACCGAGGGCCATCTTGATTTCTTGTTACCTGATTTTTCATTGAACTTGTTTTTTAAGTGTCAACTTATTTCAGGACAAGTCAGGACCTTCTCGTGATAGGTTTCCTTTGTGAAAATTAGGACCCGCTGACATTCGATTTTGAAACTCCGAACATTTGCGAGAAGGGCATTCCCCTTCCCTTAGGGAAGGGGCTAGGGGATGGGTTCTTCGCCCAACACCTCCCACCAGCCCCGGCACACCCGGCACTCACAAAAAGTCGCGCCGTTCCCGTACTTAGTACTTTGTCCTTAGTACTTATTTAATCACCGTCGCCTTATCCGCCTCCTGTATCATCTTATCACCCTTCGCTTCGGCGTCTTTCACGAGGTTTTCGGATTTCTTCTCGGCGGCTTTGTAAGCGTCGTCTGCTTCTTTGTTGGCTTTTTCCAGTGCCTTCTTGTGCGCTTCATCCGCTTCCTTTTTGGCCTTGTCGGCTGCGATTTTCGCTGCGGCTTTCTCGAGCGGATTGCGTGCCTTGGCTACCAAATCATCGGCTGCTTTGTAGGCGGCTTCTTTGCCTTTCTTCGCCAATTCCGCGCCTTGTTTTTTGGCATTGTCCCGTTGCACAGCTGCAGCAGCCAATAATTTCTCGCGTTGCGCTTTCGCTTCTTTCACGAGTCGTTCCTTCTCGGCAATGGCTTTCTCAAGCGCTTCGTTTTTCAAATTGTTGAGTTGCTCCTTCACCTCCGCGATGGCTTGTTCTTTCAACGATGCAACTGCATCTTCGCCCAAGGCCTTGCTCGTTACGTTCACCTTCGGATCGGTTACGGTACCCGTTATAACGGCAATCACATTCACCTTGGAACCGACACTCAAGTTCGAACCTAACTTTTTATTGAGTTCGCCAATCCACGTGTTGGCTTGCTGCATGGCGCCTGAAGGGAACATCGTCATAGGCACATCCATCTCCACGTTGTAGTTGATGGCCTGGTCGAGCGTGGTGTAGCCCGAAACTTTCATCGGCATACCGTCGATGAGCTTCACGGTAAACGGATCGACCGTGATGGTGCCATTCGCAATCTTGAACGACACATTCACATCACCCACATTTTGCGGTTGCTTCAGCTTGTCGAAGTTGATTTTGTCAGCCAACTTTACCAGCGGAGCAAAGTCTTTCACTATCACGCTTTTCGTGGCGAGCTTACCACCGCCGTTCACTGTGGCGCTGATGGGCATCATGTCCTGACTCAGCGTGCACTGCATGTTCAGTTGTGTGCTGAACTTACCATTACAAGCCTTGGCTACAGGTGCCATTTTTTCAATGGTCACAAACTGCGTTGCTGCCTTGTTGATGTCCATGTTTTGAATGTCGAAAAGGAAATCCATCTTCGGTGAATTTAAGTTCTGGGCGTTGTAGTTTCCGGTCATCGCAACCGTGCCATCAATCACATTCATGCGCAAATTGTTGAGCGATGCAATCTTATCGCGCAGCACGATGCCGCCTTGCACGTTCGTGATTTCATGGACGTCATAGATCATCTTGGCGAAGTTGGCGTTGAGCGTGAAATCGATGTTGCCGGGCAATTCAATTGGACTCATTGCCGAGGTGTCAGCAGCGGCAGGAGCAGCCTCGTTAGTTGTGGTGGCTTCTTCTTCCGTCATGAATTCATTCAAGTCCATGAGCGAAGAGCTTACGTTGAATACACCCACGAGCAGAGAATCGTGCAGCGCATAAGCAAGGTAGCGCTCAATTTTTCCCGACGCTTGCATATCGCTCTTGCCAATGCGTGCATCAAATCCTTGCAGGTCGATGAACTGCGGCGTGAAGTTGAACACGGCCTTATTCACTTGCACATCGTAGGGGAGGGAGTCGCTCTTGAACAACACGTTCTGAATGTCGATCATCCCTTTCGCATCAAAGCTCTCGTAGTTACCGCTTTCAACCACGCTGTAATTTCCTTTCATCGCTAGATCGGCGTTGATGATGCCGTGCACATCGTCGCCTTTTTCCAACGGAATAAACTCGCGCACGTTATCGAGATTCACAAGTGCTTTGCACGTGAAGTCGATGTACGGATCGCTTTCGGGTGTGCGCAGATGCAAGGTCATGTCGACGGGATTAGCGGCCATTTCCAGATGAAATTTATCGACGTCGACCGTGGTCTTGTCTTCATCATTCATATCGGCATATACCTTCGCTTTCACATGGATGTTGTCGACGCTCTTGGGTAGATCAGGGTATTTGAAGCGTGCATTGTCGATGGCTAAATCGAGGCCGATGCTCGGCATGCTGTTGTCGTTGTAGGTGCCGCGCACAAAGCCGTTGAACGCTAGGTTTCCCGTTGCATCTACTCCTTGCACATCTTTGGCAAATTCGAGAGGAACCATCGAAAGGAATTGCTTGAAGTCGTTCTTCAATGCATTGAATGAAATGTCCATGTCGATGTCTTCTCCGGGCATTGCGACCCAGCCTTGCGCGCCTAGTTCGAGCGCGTTGAGTTTAATACTGTTGCCGGCCAGCGTGTACTTGCTGTTCTTCATATCCATGTCGATGTCGGCCTGAAGGTCTGTTTTTACTTCATTCAAATACGTGATACCATCAAACCAAAATGTCGCTTTGTCGGCATGAGTAGTAGTCACTAGCTTGAAGAGGTCTTGTGTGAAATCGCCATTGCCTTCGTGGTTCAATCCTTCGAACTTCATGATCATCGGCATGGTGCGATCGTCGTAGTGGATCGTTCCGTTTTTGATGAAGTACTCCTTGAGTTTCATGTTGAATGCACCGCCTTCTTCCGCTGCAGGCGCTTCTTCTATGGCGGTTGTATCTTCTTTGGCAATGTCGATGTTCGATGAACCATCTTCTGCAAAGCGAATGTCTAACACGGGATCAATCAACCCGAAACGCTTCACTACTATTTCATCGCCAAATAAACTCTTCACATCCACCACCACATCGAGGCTGCCGATGCTGGCCAGGCGCACACTGTCGAACGGCGCCACGGTATTGTCGACCGTCAAGCCTTCCACGCTCACGCGCAAGTTGGGGAAGTTGCGAATGAGGGATAGACTTACGTCGCTCCAGTTGACACGTGCATTCAGGTTGTCGTTGGCTGCTTGCTTGATGGCGCTTTCAATTTTTCCTTTAAACAGGAAAGGCGCCACGAGTAAAAACAAGAAAAGTACACCGAGCACAATGCCGGTCCATTTGAAGGCTTTTTTCATACGGTTAGAATCTGATTGCAAATGAAAGAAGGGAGTGGGATGATTTTGGTCAGTTGCACAGGGAATTGTAAACACCGACTTTCATTCATATCTGCTCCCCCGATTGAAATCCTGGGCTAGGCGAAACTTACAGTTGATGAAAGCCGCTCCCTTTCCTTCAATCCGTAATTCGTAATCCGTAATTCGTCATCCGTAATCATTCATCCCCCCGCGCAACAAAGTTTACCCCTGCCAACTCCCTTGAGATTTGCTGTATGCCCTCACGAATGCGTTCTATTTGACGAAGTGAGGGTGATTTTTTTCCGCGGATGTATTGCGAGAGCAGGGAAGGGCTCATGCCGATGCGCAAGGCAAGTATGCGAGCGTTCAGGATTTTGTAGTTGACGAAAAAAGTTTGAAGATCAACATGGATTGAATGACGGAAGGAAATGGTTTCTTCATCGGGAATTTCAAAGTAGAGTGCAGCTGCTTCATTCAATTGTGGCATCAGTGATTCCAAATCGTCGGCAGTGGTATAAATGGAAAACTGTTCAGCAAATGCCGAAAAACCGGTTTTCGTTTCCTCCAGTTGCCAAGCGATTTTTGACGGTAATTTATGTGCGACTTTATCCGTTCCTTTCATGATGGTTTATTCAATTAATCCGCCTTCGCGCATGATTTTCAATTGCAGTCCTTTTCCCAATTCTTTGCTGCCATGATCAGGGAAAATGATGATGTCCTCAATTATGGGATGATGCAGTTTCACATGCGATCCTCGCCGCGATACTTCCACCCAACCTGCTCTTTTCAATTTGCGCAATAGTTCGGAGCACTTCATTCCGAATGGTTTTCAAAGGTAAATAATAATTAACCAATAGCGAAATCAAAATGGTTGTTTTGATTTAAGCGAACGCAAGATGTAGGATGTTCTGTAAGGGAAATATTCCCTTAAGGAATAGGATAAGGAAAGCAATACAGATGGTCAGGGTTTATGCAGACTTGAAGTGGAATTATATTCCCATACGTTGCGCGACAACAGACTCCACGAGTGATTACATGGGCGGGGCAAAACAGACAGTTGACGAAAGTCGCTCCCTTTCCTTTAATCCGTAATTCGTCATCCGTAATCATTGATTGCACTCCCACGATTGAAATCGTGGGCTAGGCGCACCTGACTTGCGACTAAAGCTCTTCCCTTTAATCCGAAATCCGTTATCTGTAATCTGCACTAATAAATAATGCGTCCACAAATAACCTTACAACTCCACAATAATCCCCACACTCGGCAGCACCGTTCCATTCGTGTTCGGAATAGAGTTCGGCAGGTACTGCGACGGATTATTCGGGTCGACCACCGGATTGCCCAGCGCATCGCGCTGCACATCGAGTAGGGGCTTGAGCTGAGTCTCATAACCGAGTGCGTTTTGGATATCGAAATACAGGTCGAGCGTCCAGCGCTTGTTGTACCACTTCTTGTCGACACGCAAATCCAGCTGCTGATAGACACCGCCGCGTTGGGTGTTGAGCTGCGACCAATCGTTGACGGCAACACCCAACGCGTCCCAGTTCTGACGTTGCATAGATTCAGTGACATTATCCGGCGTATAGGGAAGGCCACCACTGAAACGGAACACAAAACCCACTTCCCAGTTGCGCTTCAGCACTTTGCCTCCTGTGATGCTTACCAAATGACGACTGTCCCAACTCGAAGGTGTCCAAGCGCCGCTTGCGCCGGTGAACTCGCTGTTCACATAGGTATATGCCAAAATTCCGTAAAGGCCCTTGAAGAATTTTTGCTGATACAGCACTTCAACTCCTCTTGAACGACCAAGTCCGGTGGAGGTGAGCGCCTCATTGCCCACTGTTCCGAAATCGGCGCCGAGGTTGGCAATGCTGATACCGCGGTTGACACTCACAGGGTAGTGGTCGTAGTATTTATAAAAACCTTCCACCGAGATAATTGTGTTGCGCTTATCCCAGTTGTATTGAACGCCTGCAACAGCCTGTGAGCACGATACGTAGCGCATATCCTTGTTCACGAAAACACCATCTACCTGATAGCCGAGCGAGAGGTAGTTGGGCTGCTGATAGTAAATACCGGCATTCGCGTTGAAGCTCCACTGCGGTGCGAAGCTGTAGCGTAATGAAACACGCGGCGAAATCTGGTTTTTCAAGTTGCTCATGGAGGCATTGAAGTCATTGCCGTCGGCACGCAAACCGGCCGAGAGCGTCACGCGGTCGTTGAGCACGGTCTTACTCGACTGAACGAATGCGCCGTATTTGTGCATGTTGAAGTTCGTTCGGTAATCGACACGGAAGGTGTCTTGAATGGCAGGGTTGTATTCACTCAAGTTGGAATAGTTGAAGTACTGAGCATATTCATACGAAACGCCGTAGAGTAGTTTCCAGCCTTGGCCCGAAATTTTGTTTTCAATGCGCAGCTTATTCTCTTGCTCACTGCTGCTGTAGTCAAACTTGCGGGGTTGGCTCTCGTCGTTATTGTAATATTTGAAAGCGTCATTCTGCAGCATATTTCGACTAGCCACCACGGTCCATTTACTCTTATCTCCATAATGATCCCACTTCACACCAAAGGCATAGTTCCACTGGTTGTTGATGACGAGGTTGTCAAGCAGGTAACGATTGAAATCGAAATTTTCACTGGCCGTGTCTTCGGCTAGTTTCAGGTTTAAGGTGAAATTATCGAGCGCTCCCAGAGAAAGAATGGAGAGTTTATTCTTCTCGTTGATGTCCCATTTCCATTTCAAGTTGTAGTCGTTATAGGCAGGCAGAAAAGGAAGACCCAACGCACTGAAGAGAAACTGCAGATAGCTTCTGCGCGCCGAAAAAGTCAACCCTGAGTTTTTACCCGTCGGACCTTCCAGCGTAATACCGATGTCGCTGCTGCCGACGATAATGTTGCTGGCCCACTTGTCGCGCTTGGGGTCTTTAAACTGAAACTCCATCACGCTGCTCAATGCGTTGCCGCGCGCTGCAGGAAAGGCCCCGGAGTAGAACTCCACTTCGTTGATAAGGTCCACGTTGATGAGTCCGCGCGGTCCACCATTGGAACCTTGTGTAGCGAAGTGATTGATGTTGGGAATCTCAATGCCGTCGATGTAGAAGCGGTTCTCGTTGGCCGCTCCACCGCGAATAATAAGGTCGTTGCGGAAGCTGGGTATAGCAGCTACACCGGGCAGCGTGCGTATCACTTTTGAAATATCGCGGTCGCCGCCGGGATTACGCTTGATTTCATTCACCCCTATGGAACGAACCGAAACGGGCGACTCATCTTCGTTCGAGCGACGTGTGCCAACGATTTCCACCGGACCTGTTTCATTGACGACTTCTTCTAACTGAATATCGACGATTGCAGGGCGATCCTTGGTGGCCTCCACTTCGAATACAATGACTTTTTTGTAACCGATGGCAGCGCACTCGATGTTGTAAAGCCCCGGTTGCAGGTTGCCAATGAGGTATTTTCCGTCAATGTCAGTTGTCGATCCTGTGTTGGTGCCTTGGATTACGACAGGCGCGAAAGGTACAGGCTCATTGGCAGGAAGCGCGGTAATAGTCCCCGAAATAGAGGTGGTTTGCGCCGAAGCAAAAGCGGCCCAAAGTACTAGGATGAAGGTTATCGGAAAGTGGAGTATGGAGAATGAAGAAGTTCGCATGTCTGCTAAACAACTCATTCATCTTTTTGTTTGGTGCGAAAACCAATGCAAACTCCGTAATGCTGGTAGATGTTTTTCAAGGGCGTGCTTTCCCAGTCTTCCTGTTGTCCGGTGATGTATGTCCAGGCGTCATTCCACGCTTTTGTTCGAATATCGGTCGTGGATGCTCCTGCATTAGCATAAGCACCGAAGTAAAAACTTCTGCCCAGGTAAAACTGCAATTGAAGCTTGCCCTGATACCCGAATTCGATTGTGTTGTATAGATCTTGCGGTAGTGAAGGGTAGTAAAAGTCTTCATCCACGCCTATTCCGGAAATAATGTCGTTCGTATTGATTTGAACGTAGGGACCCGCGCTCAAGTTGATGTGCTTTCCAAGACGCATGAGGAAGCCCCATTGAATTTCGTGTGCTCTTAATACGTAGCCGGTAACATAGTGCCCCGGCTCTGGTAAGGTGCCCGTAAGGGTAATCGGATATCCGAACTGGAACGACTTGTTGAAAGCACTGTATCCGAGAGACCAGCCAAATACTTTTCCACGGGTATGATCGATGGAAAGTCCTGCACTCAAACTTTTCCCGAGGATGGATGTGGTATTCTCAAAGCCACCATCTAGCTCGTTCATGAATAATCCCGATTGAAGGGTAAATGATGTTTGTGCTTTTATGAAAAAGCACATAGAACAAAATGTGAATAGGAAAATGAAATGCTTCATATATCTGTTTATGCCAACGCCCCGCAAATGCGAGGCGTTGGTATATTACATTCAGTTATTTTATGCTTTCGCCATCAGTTTTGGAGCTGCGGCCAAAATCTCTTCGTTGGCGAACTCTTTAAACTTGTCAAAGTTGTTGACGAATTTTTCTGCGAGTTCATTGGCTTTTGCATCGTAAGCAGCTTTGTCTTTCCATGTATTGCGAGGGTTGAGCAACTCTGCGGGAACATCGGCACAAGCAGTTGGCATTTGAAGTCCGAAAATGTCGTGCGTTTCATATTGAACGCTGTCCAATTTACCTTCCAATGCGGCTGTAATCATGGCACGCGTATACTTGAGTTTCATGCGCTCTCCCGTTCCATAAGCGCCGCCGCTCCAGCCGGTATTGATAAGCCACACTTGTGCTCCGCTTTCTCCCATTTTCTTACCGAGCATCTCTGCGTATTTGGTAGGGTGGAGTGGGAGGAAAGGCGCACCAAAACAAGCGCTGAACGTGGTAGTTGGCTCGGTTACTCCGGCTTCTGTACCCGCAACTTTCGCTGTGTATCCGCTGATGAACTGATACATTGCCTGGCCTTTCGTAAGCTTAGAAATAGGAGGCAACACACCTGATGCGTCGCAGGTGAGGAAGAAGATGTTTTTCGGAATGCCACCTACGGATGGGTTCACGGTATTGTCGATGTGCGTGAGCGGATAGCTTACGCGTGTGTTTTCGGTTTTTTCGCAGTTCGAATAGTCGGGTGTTACACCATCTTCTTCAAAGCCGATGTTCTCGAGGATTGCGCCAAACTTGATGGCGTCATAAATCTGTGGCTCTTTTTCATGCGTCAAATCGATGGTCTTCGCGTAGCAACCTCCTTCAAAGTTGAAGACGGTGGTATCGGTCCATCCGTGCTCGTCGTCGCCGATAAGCTGACGATTTGGATCGGATGACAATGTTGTCTTACCGGTTCCGCTCAGTCCGAAGAAAACGGCTGTGTCACCTTGGGTGCCGATGTTGGCCGAGCAGTGCATGCTGAGTACGTTCTTGTCTTGTGGCAACACGTAGTTGAGCACGGTGAAAATTCCTTTCTTGATTTCACCTGTGTATCCGGTACCACCGATGATGGCGATTTTCTTGGTGAAATTCAATATCGCAAAATTGTGCTGACGGGTGCCGTCCTGATCGGGTATGGCCATAAAGCCCGGCGCACAGATGATGTTCCAGTCGGGAGTGAAGTTGGAGAGTTGCTCACTCGTTGGGCGAATGAACATGTTGTAGGCAAACATGTTGCTCCATGGGTATTCGGTCACCACGCGCACACCGATGCGGTAGCGCTCGTCGGCACAAGCAAACATATCGCGCACATACACATCACGGTTGGTGAGGTATGCGCAAATGCGGGCTTGCAGGCGGTCAAATTTCTCGGGGTCGAAGGGCACGTTGAATTGTCCGCCCCACCATACCGTGTCTTTGGTTGTTTCATCGGCCACGATGAACTTGTCTTTGGGCGAGCGACCGGTGAATTCTCCGGTGTCGATGGCAAGAGCTCCTGTGTTGGTGAGAACGCCTTGTCCGAGGCCGATCGTTTCTTCTACTAGCTCTGCCGGGTGTAAA
>JBIKSC010000093.1:0-9172 GCA_044348775.1 Flavobacteriales bacterium
TCGTTGAGATCGAAGGTGAAGTCGAGTGTGGGCAGCGGATACGAATTGAAAACCTGTTGCGAAGTATCCGTGCATCCATACTGATTGGTCGCAATCAAATCGATGTTATAGGCCCCTAGATCATTGATTGGGAAAGTCGTATTGGTTTGCTGAGTCCAGTTTTGCCCGTTGAATATCCATTGGTAAGCCCCACCGCCAACCGTGGTATTGGTGGTCGCGAGCTCATAAGGGAAATAACAGGTATATGGATCGGCCATCTCAAAGTCGCTGATGGGCTGAGGCAGTACCAGTATGTTTTGTGAGGTGGAAGAGGAGCATGTTTGCGCGTAATTGATATCGGCAGCCGTAACCTCTAGGGTCACTGTATAATACACAAGTTCACCCGTTTGATTTGGGTAAATATGACAAGGCGAAAAGTCCGTTTCCACATTCACACCATCGAAATTCCACTGTTGCGACAAGAGCATGTTCGGATCGGATGTCGACGACAGATTCGTAAAGCACAAGTTGAACGGACTACACCCGAAGTTAGTCGGAATGGTGAACGCAGCTTGCGGGTTGGGCGAAATGTGCACCGGTTGTGTAGCTGTTCCGACGCATTCGACGCCAAACAAATTATTTGCAGCTTGAAGTTCGACCAGATAATCGCCGGCGTCGGCATAGGCATGCTCTGCAGGGTTACCTGCTGAAGTGGCCGAACCATCGTCGAAATTCCAGGTGAGTATGTCATTTTCTACATTCTCGGCCGTAAACTGAATGGTCTCATTGGCGCAATAGGAATTATCTGCAACAATGGTGGGTTCGGGCGATTGAACGACGAAGATGGAAACGACAGTGGTATCAAACGAGCAACCATTGTCTGCCACAAGTTCAACCTCACAATCACCCGGTTCGGTAAACGTATAGGTGAAAGTTTCACCGGAGAAAGTCGCTCCGTTGCACAGGGTAAAACTCAATTGGGAAGCACCTGTGCTGAAGTCGGTGAAGGTTACTTCGAGTGGTGTGCAGCCCGCCGCAGTTGAGGTTACGAAAAGTGCATTCACCGTATTCGGCAACACGGTGATGTCTTGGAAGAATGTATCAACCCCACATTCATTTTCGAGTGCAACAACGAGGTTATAAATCGTGATGGTAGAATCGGTATAGAACGTGTGAGGCGGCGGAGTATCCATGCCCGAGAAGGTGCCATCGCCGAAGTCCCACTCAATCGCATCAGGCAATCCAACCGATTCGTTGATGAAGTCGACTACGAGTGGCGTACAACCGTAGACTGTACTGGTGAGAATGTCGGCCACGGGTTGCGGCAACACACTCACAATAGTGTCGGTGGTGTAGTTTCCGCATACATTCGATACCATGAGGGTAATGGTATAATCAACGATGGAATCACCTTGCTGCAACACGATGGGTGGAGGCAAAAAGGTATTGTACACACCGACGATATTATTCTCGGTGACGTCCTCGATGGTCCATTCATACGAAAGATAGAGCCCTGTGGTATCGGTATCGTTGCTAATATCTACCGCTAGCGGCGCACAGCTCGGTTGGTTGTAGGTTGCTTCAAACAACGGCATCGGAGGCAGCACGATATCAACTACAGCTGTTGTAGTATCGTCGCAACCGAAACCGCTTATAGCCACGAGTTGCACTGTTTGAAGACCGATGTCATTGACCGAATAGATGAACGACGGTTCGAATTCAGTGCTTGTGCTATTGGCAATTCCGAAATCCCATTCGAAACTCACATCGCTACACGTTGCACAAGTCGAGTTATTCTGAAGCGGCAATGGAGTTTCAACACATGCCACAGAAGGAACAACCATAATGGGCTGAGGAACTTCATTAATGGATACCAGCATCGAGCTATCGTTTACGCAACCGTTATTATCGGTAAATGTGTAAGTATACGTGACAGCATTAACACCAATCAAATCTGGATCAACCACATCGGAAGGCGTCCATACTCCGGAAATACCGGTATTCGGCTGAGGAGAGAAATTAGTAAGTGTGAACACAGGTGAGTCTTCACACAGATTCCAGTTTTGGCCCGGGTCGATGGCAGGTAGTGCGAATACGGTGACGTTGATGGTGGTATCGTCGGTGCAACCGAATGAGTCACTCACAAAGAAGGCAAGGTCAACGACGCTATCCTGGAGGATGTAATCGGTGAAAACAAAATTAGCAAGGCTGTCATTGATTGGCGATACGCTTACTTCATCGATCCCCTCCCAGCTGTAGGTAAATGGGCCTTGTCCATTGGCAGCGAAACCACTTAACTCAATTGGAACATAGAGGCACGTTGATGCATCAGCGGCAGATGCCATATTCGCTAAAGCAATTGCATCGACAAGCGTGGTATCGGCATTTGTACATTGATTTGCATCCGTCACTTGCAAAATATATTCGTTATCCTGTATCACGGGTGTTGTGAGTTGGGTAGTGTCAATCAAACCGTCAGTAGGGCTCCATTGAAACGTGTAAGTCGCATTCTGATAGGTCGCAACAGTTGCGCTTATATCGTCACCGCAAGGAATAGAGAAACTCGGAGCCATTGTGATCAGCGGAAGCGGCAATGTATTGACCGTAGTCGAGTCCATGGCTGATAGACAAGGACCTGTGCTATCAGGGTCGAAAGTGACCCATTTAATTTCAAGCGTCTGCGCAGTATAATAATCGACAGAAGGAATGAAATCTGTTGAGCTATCTGACGAGTCCGCAAATGTTCCTGCAGAAGGAGGATCTACGGTCCACTCACCATCGCCATTCTCTTGGACATCGATATTGAGAATGCCATTGGCACAGACGGAATAGGTTGTAGTGATGTTGGATATGGCCTCTGCCAGAATATCAATTTCGGCTGTTGCAACAAAAGGCTCACAAGGTCCGGTAGGTCCGGAACCATCGGGATCTTCTGTAGTCCAGGTTATCGGAATTACGATGGCTTGTTCGTTTGCTTCAGGCGTGTAGGTAGTGGTGGATTGGTTGTCGTCGCCATATTGACCGGCTCCTCCAGCCCAGGTTCCGCCTGCAGGGTATGAATCGACAGTCAATTCGGCGTCTCCATTACTACAAATTGGAGCGATATCTTCTATTTCAGCAAAAGCCGGTTCATTGATTTGAACTGAAACGACGTCGACAGCACCTGTACAGGGACCATTGTCTAATACGCTTACACTATCCGGATCGAATGTTGTCCAGGTTAAGAGAATAACCTGCCCCACTTCAGATGAATCCGGATAATACACAGCCAGTGTATTCGAAGAATCGGAAAAAGCTCCCAAGCCACCGCTCCATTGACCATTGCCATTCGCGCTTGCATTAAGAGCTATTGGCTCATAGCCACAGCTGAATAAATCGGCGCCTGCATCGGCGGTTGCAGCGTCGAGAACATTCACAATTTGTTCTACGACAATCGAGGTACAAGGACCATCATTCGAAGGATTTATACTATCCGGGTCCGAGGTGGTCCAGTATAAGATCATCTGTCCAACGTCTTCCAGATCAGGACTATAGGTAGTTATGGGAGCTGTTGCATTCCCAAAAGTACCATCTCCGCCCGTCCAAGAGCCTGTGATGGGAGTTGTCACAACCGACAAGTCAGCGACGTCGCTGCTGCAAATTGTGATTGCGGAGGTTGTGTCGAATGTTGCCGGTTCAGAAATAGTAACTACAACAGTGTCAATCGCTGATGTGCAAGGTCCTGTTGCACCATCAGGATCAAAGGTAGTCCAAGTAAAAAATATGGTTTGACCTACCTCATCAATGGTTGGCGAGTAAATTGTTACAGGTTCCGAATTATTGTCAAATAAACCGATGCCTCCGATCCACTGCCCATCGCCGTTACTGCTGCCATTTAGCGGGATTGCACTCAAGCCACAACTTGAGTAATCAAGCCCGGCATTTGCAAATCCTGCGTCAAGGACATTGACCTCAATCGTATCGGATACAAAACAACCATTGCCATCGGTTGCAACAATGATGTATTCGGTTGTCGTCTGAGGTGTAACAAGAGGATTAGAGATATTTGCTGAGCTAAGACCCAATGAGGGTGTCCATAGAAATGAATACGTACCTGCTCCGCCATATACAATGGCATTAACCAGCGTATCGTCAGAACTACAAATTGTTAAGTCTGGAAGAGGAACAATCATCGGAGATGGCTCTATGAGAATTGTTGTAACTGCTGTGTCAGGTAAACACGGCCCTCCATTATCCGGGTCGATAGTAATCCAAGTAAGCGTCACAGGATTTAAAGTATCGGCCATAGCAGGGACATAAGTAGTATTCTCTTCGTTTACCGAGGAAATACTTCCAACACCGTTCTCATACCATTCACCGTCATTATTACTATTCACCGAAATATCGATTGCCCCTCCACTACATCCTTCAAATGCTTGTGTGATAGTTGCAACTGCGGGTGGACTTATCGTTAGCGTTCCGGTATCTATAGCTGGTAAACAAGGGCCATTCAAACCATCAGGGTCGATTGTAGTCCAAGTAAGGGTAATTGGCCCCGATGCTCCAACGTTGGGGGTATAGGTTGTGGAATAATTTGATGAGTCTTCAAAATCTCCAGAGTTCGCCGGATCTGCCGTCCAATTACCCGCTCCGCTTGAAGTGGCAACTATATCAACAGGACTCCCTGGACATGCTGTAAAATCTCCCACAATAGATGTTGCTGATGAATTGACCGTCAATGTCGTACTTACTGTATCAGGCAAACATGGACCACCATTATCCGGATCTACTGTAATCCAGGTCAATTGTACCGGGTTTAGCGTATCAGCCAACACCGGGTTGTAGGATGTACTTTCGTCGTTATCATCGGTTACTGTGCCGCCACCAGTGCTATACCATGTTCCACCATTGTTACTACTCACAGAAATATCAATAGGCCCTCCGCTGCATCCTACAAACGGTTGAGTAATTGTTGCCACCGCAGGTGGACTTATAACTAGATTTCCTGAATCTACAGCCGGTAGACAAGGACCATTTAACCCATCAGGGTCACTGGTCGTCCATGTTAATGTGATGTTAACAGATACTCCAGGATTTGGAGTATAGGTTGTCAAATAATTTAACGAGTCTTCAAAAACCCCTAGATTCAAGGGATTAGCTGACCAATAACCCGCCCCGCTTGAAGTAGCATTAATATCTATAGGACTTCCCGGACACGCAGTAAAATTACCAACCACTGAAGTCGCAGATTCACTGACTGTAAGTGTCGTGCTCACCGTATCCGGTAAACAAGGTCCACCATCGTCAGGGTCGATTGTAATCCAGGTCAATTGAACCGGATTAAGCGTATCGGCCAGAACAGGGTTGTAGGTTGTGTTCGCATCACCGGGAATAGTAATTGTTCCTCCACCGGTCTCTGTCCAAACTCCATCGTTATTGCTTGTTACCGAAATATTTATAGGTCCACCGCTGCAACCCACAAACGGCTGTGTGATAGCTGCCAATGCCGGTGGGTTAATGGTGAGTGTTCCACTCGCGGTATCCCTAGGGCAAGGGCCCGCTGGATCATCTGTAATCCAGATCAATGTGATTTGCCCCGTAGAAGTTGCCAAAGGTGTATAATTCGTTGATGCACTTTCGTCGTCCAAAAAGGCCCCGGCATTACTCGGATTTGCCGACCACGAACCTCCAATACTAGTTGTTGCAGAAATAGGAACTGCGTTACCCGGGCAAGTAGCGAAATTCGAAACTGTCGCGGTTGGAGGCTGATTAACAGTAACCGTAATACTATCTCGTTTCGTGCAGCCGGCTGCGTCTGTTGCCTGCAAAAAATACTCGACTGTGCTGGTGGGTGTTGCAACCACATCTTCAACATTCGTGGAAGATAAACCTGAGCCGCTTGGTGTCCAAGAATAAGTATAGGATCCTGTTCCACCGCTCACAATTGCATTGAGAGGGACTTGACTTCCGTTGCAAATGATAGTATCGTTTCCGAGAATAACATTCGGCGTGGTCGAAACAGTAATTGAACTAGATGCGGTGCCTGCTCCACATTCATTTTCAGCATTTGCAGTAATTGTATATGTGCCGGGTGTATTATAGCAAACCAGCCCCGGTACCTGTTGAGTCGAATTAATTGGTGAACCGCCAGTGAATGACCATGAGTAATTCGGACCTGTGGTTCCACCACAGTTCTGAACAGTAGCAGTCGGAGAAATGCAGGATTGACCAGCGCAAACTGAAGGAAAGGTAGGTAAGGTTACTATAGGTCGTGTCTTAACCGTAATGGGTTGACTGGTCTGGCTGAAGGCCCCACAACTGTTGGTCATCGTGAGGGTAATTGTGTAAACCCCGGCTTCTTCAAAAACTACGGTTGGATCCAGTAAAGTTGGGCTCGTAATCGTTGGCGCGCCTGGTTGAGGGGCGCAACCCGTGGCCGTTTGAGTAGAGGTCCACAAACGAGTAACTGCACAGCTATTTGCAGTGCTATTGTTGGTCACGTCGACATTTAGCGGAGCGCATCCTTGTATTGGAGCAGCTGTGATTGCAACATTGGGGGTTGATTCCACGCAGATGCATTTGGTGATCGAGTCAACACCACAAAGATTATTTCCTGTGTAAAGTGTTATGCAATATGTACCTGCAGTGTTGAAATTAAAAACTGGATTCTGAGAAGCATTATTAGGCCAAGTAGATGTAGAGTTAAAATTGTTATTCGTATTCCCTAAATTGCTCGAAGAGGACCAACCAGTGGTTGGAGAAATCCGCCAAGCAAGTTTTGGTGTTGAACATGAGGGTGCCTGACTAGCAGAACTGATGTTAGACAGCGTAACTGATGTTCCAACACAAATGGTATCTTGAGGCGAAATCGTGAAATTAGCAATTGGATTTGTACTAACAATAAATGGTCCTGCACTACCCTCACTTGGAAAAAAAACTCCTGATGCAGCATTATATGGTGAGCAGGCATTCAATGCTTCGATTTGGACTAAATAACTTGGCGGATTTGTGCAATTGTCTACTAAAAATTGATGACATATTTGTGAGGGCGTTGGATGCACATAAGTTGTATCCGTGCCATCTCCAAAATCAATATAATAACTCGTACCAGGAGGATTTGATGCTGCTACAGTACTGTCAATTGGAATACAAACTAAATCTCCTGTGCATAAACTAACCGTGTTACCAGGATTGCTCATACCAATTGCCGGGTTGCTCCCTATATATACTCCAAAACTTTCCGAAGAAGAACATCCATTCTGATTCGTAATAGTATAATTTATTTGAGTTGCTCCTAAATTAAAAATCTCATTGTCTGTCCAGCCACTCGAATTATAGGTCTGTGTACCAGTCGCATTCCCCCATGCCACCGAATAAGTCGCTCCAGGTTGGGCAATGCTCGCATCAATAAATGGAAATCCATATGAATTGTTACCTTCACAATAAGCGAATGTGGTTATACCATTGAGGATAACCACAATTGCCGTTGGTTCATTCGGATCCAAATTAATTTGAGGATTCGGCAGAGGGTTGACAGTAACTTGAATATCATCCGAAATGGTACACCCTCCTAATGTTGCTGTCATAGTGTAGATATATGCACCAGAAACATTAGAAGGAATTGAGAATACAGCCGGATCCGAGGTGGTATTCGTATAGTTGTTTAATCCGCCGCTCCACTGATAAACAACACTACCTCCCTGACCATTAGGAATTCCATTCACTTGTGATGCTAGGTTCAGATTACTCCCGGCACAAATGGTAATTGAATTGGAATTATTATTTGCAGTAACTGTAGCCGCAAACCCAGGGTAATTCTCACATTGTGCATAAAGAAACTTATTGCTCAAAGAAAAAAAGACCGCCAAAAAGGTCACCTTGAGACAGATACTCCGAAAATTGCCTTCAATGCGCAGTGATATCATTCTATGAACGGATAGTTTTCAGATTTTCGGATGCAAAAATAGTCAGTTTGGCGCATAATCACTGAAAGTCAACGAAAACGCCCCGCTATTTACGGAATAAAATAACAAGGGTTACAGCCTCGCCCCCAAGGCCTCTCCAAAAGAGAGTGGGGCACGTCGAGCATGAGCAACAATAGCCAGCCTATCAGCAGCCATGCAAGACTTATTCATTTTCGGCGATACTCTCGACTAGTTTTTACCTTGCTTCTAAACTCCCTCTACCCTATAACTTACCACGTCCATTTTGGCACCCCACTCCTCACTACCTGCGCACAAACTCCCCCACCACCCTCACATACTCCTCATACCCCATCACCGCCGGTACATTGTTGTGAACGGCTTCGGGAATACGATGGGCTTCGCTGTATGAACCCTGATAATGATTGTATACCACTTCACCATGCGTGTCAATCTTAAGGAAGTCGTCGTTGATGCCGTGAATCCAGCAGAAGGGCTGATCTACGTTTTGAATTTTCTCGGCATTGTCGACACGAATATCAGTGAAATACGATGCCGGCAACGCAGCTAGAGCAGCGTCTTGAACCATCACTTCAGCGGATGCAAAAGGTGCTTCCAGTATGAGCTTCGACGCGCGAAGTGCCTGTGGATCGGCAGCCAGTGTAGTCGCAGGCGCACTGCCCAGACTGTAACCATAAAGCACCGTGCGGTCGCTTGTCAAACCATGATCCTTGAGCCATTGCATGCAGGTGTTTACGTCAGTAGTTAAACCACTCTCGGTGGTGGTACCTGTCGACATCCCATAGCCTCGGTAATCCATCATGAGCACACCGTAGCGATGTTCGCCTCCGACATGCGCCATGAGTTTCGCGCGGTTCCAATAGAAATCCATGTGGTGTTTGTTACCGTGGCAATAGACAATTACGGTATCGGTTGCAATGCGCGCAGTATCGCCCAGGTAAATGGCGTAGATGGTTTGCACATCGCCGTTGTCATCGCTCTTTAGTGAAAAGAGATGAACGTTTTCGTCATCCACATCATACGCATCGGGTAATTCGGGCAGCTCCCGTTCGCCTGTATAGTTATCCAGTTCATAGGTTGTCAGTTCCTGCACATTGAAGAACTGGCTATCGAGTCGCAAACAGGCGTTCAGACTGATAGCTACGATGGAATATAATACTACTCGTTTCATTGTTTTCCGAATTTGCGGGTGAAGCCGACATACACTCCGAAGGCTCCATTGGAACCGGGTGCTTTATAATCGACTGTAAGTGATTCGTGCGAAGTAAATG
>JBIKSC010000094.1:0-9054 GCA_044348775.1 Flavobacteriales bacterium
GTGAATTTTCAACAACAGAATTTGCAGTGGCAACTCATGAAGGCAAGCCCGTTGCCGCCTTCTGCGGCTGGATAGAGGGCGAGAATGAAGATCAACAACCCTCGTCCGTTTTAAAATCGAACCTCATCGTTCACGGCTTCGGCACTTCTGTCATTCCCCATCTGCAAGAGCAAAAAGAACTGCTTTCGGCCATTCAATTAACCAGAACATTCGGAACACATCAAGTAGAATATGCCTACGTTCAAAACGAACACAGAGGGAAGAAACTAATCGACCAACTGATCAACTTCCTTTTGGCACAGGCCAAAAAGACGAAATCGGACTTACAGTTCGCTCAAGTGCAGGTCTATGCAAACAACCTGAAAGCCATTGAAGTTTACAAGCGCATGGGATATGAACCGTTTCAAAAGGCTGTATATTCGCCTGAAATGAATGGCCGGATCTTGCCATTTCATGAAAAGTGGACACTTCAAAAAAACCTTAATCAATAAGAATGGAACGCACTCAAATCGTGCATCAGATTCAAGAAATACTCGAAAAGGTTCTCAAGCATAACCGTTTCGAAATTCATGATGAGCTAACAGCTACAATGGTCGAGGGATGGGACTCTTTGACGCACATGATTATCATTACAGAAATTGAAAAATCATTTGCTGTGCAATTCAAACTCAAAGAAATAAACAAGCTCAAAAACATGGGCAACCTGATTGAGTTGATTCAATCCAAACTAGTGTAGCCCAGACAAAAAGAAAGCATGTCATTTACATCGCTCTACTTTTTCCCCTTTATAGTCATTGTTTTGGCTGTTTATTGGTTTGCACTTCCCAAAAAATCAAGCTATCAAAATACTTTTCTGCTACTTGCAAGTGCATTCTTCATCGGAATCAATGACTGGAAAGCTGGAGTCCTCATAGCCATTTCCGGCGCGCTTAATTACATGCTCGTTCGGCGCATGTACAAGTTGGAAGAGGGTAATTCTAAAAAATGGTTCTTCTATGCAGGTTGCTTAGCGAACGTATTCGTTCTAGGCTACTTCAAATACCTGCATGACGTAATTAATGGTTTTTCCTCTCTATTCCATGGTAGTGGTGCCGAGTTCAAATCCCTCTACTTGCCCTTGGGTATCAGCTTTTTTACTTTTCAGTTAATTGGATACTGGATTGACGTTTACAACGAAGAAATAGAACCTGAAAATGATGCATTGTCCTTCTTTACATACCTCTTCTATTTCCCGAAACTGATTTCAGGTCCTATCGAAAGAGTGCATTCTTTCACACCTCAACTCACTAAAAACCGACTTTTCGAGATTCCACTCATGACCGACGCGCTGCGTCAATTTCTCTGGGGTTTCTTCAAAAAGACCGTGGTCAGTGCTCATTGTCTTCTCTTCTACAAAAGCCTTTATGCCAATCCTGACAGCATTTCAGGAATCAATGTTCTGCTGGTTGCGATTACGAACATGGTGTATATATATGCTGACTTCTCCGGCTACTCAGACATGGCATGTGGCATTTCAAAGAGTTTCGGAATCCGCATCACGAATAATTTCGCCTTTCCCTTTTTCGCCACGAACATCAGCGAGTTTTGGAAGCGCTGGCACATTTCCCTTACATCGTGGGTCATGAAGTATGTCTACACCCCTGTCTCATTTCTTCTTCGTAAATACAACCGCATCGGAACTTTCCTTGCAATCGCCAGCGCCTTTCTTACGGTAGGTGTATGGCACGGACTGCAATCCGGGTATATCGTTTACGGAATTCTGCAAGCTATTTTCTTCCTCCCCTTAGTAATACAAGGACGAAATATCAATGCCACAGACAGCAGCCAAAAAACAAGTATAGTCGGGATCATCCGCATGACTATTCTGTTTCTGGTTGTTTGTATCGCCGCATTGCTGTTCCGCGAAATGCCGGCAAGTCATGCATTAAAGGAAATGTCACGCATAGCAACACATTTGCTCACACCTCCCGACCTATCCGGTGTCATTGGAGTTACAAATGCAATCTACTGGCTGCTCATTGCTTCCTGTTTCGCAATCGAATGGCTCAATAGGAAACAAGAACATGGACTGAGTATACAACGCCTCACAAGAGCTCAACGCTGGTCGCTCTATCTCTTCGTCATGACGGCGACCTTCTTCTTTAGTGAATTTGCGGTTGGCGGATTTATCTATGCGCAATTCTGATGGAAAGAAAAAAGTTTATCATAAAATTGTTTGCGGTCGGCTTGTTTGCCTTGCTGATACACGCGGCCATGATACCCCTTGTCGACGGTACAACACTCATCTATTTCCATAAATGCAGCAGCGACAAACAACAAAATCTTATCATCGGCACTTCGCGAGCCTCACAAGCTATCAAACCCTCGATTATAAAGGACTCACTGAACATTGACATTCTGAACTTCGCATTCAACGGAACCACTTCTCCATATGGAAAGATTTATTCTCACGCCATTAGTGAAAAGCTTGATGAAAACGTCAAAGATGGAACGTTCATCGTATGTGTTGATCCCTGGTCATTGCGCGTGATGAATGACTCCATTACAGGAGAGGAGGAGTTTCCGGAAGAAAAAAATATCCTGAACAAGTTGATCTCGTTCAATGGTTATCCTAATGTGGAATTCATCATGAAAGACTATCATCAAGGCTGGGGGAATATTGCCTATACCCGTTGGAGAAAGAACAGTTCCGTGAACGGCCATGAAGATGGTTGGATTGAAGTAACCCGTGAAATCAATGAGAAGGAAATAGAGAAACGAACGAAAGGAAAAGCGGAAGGTTTCCGCAACTCCCTGCGCGACTCTAAAATCGCTTCCTACAGAATAGATGAAATGAAACTACTCATTGAAAATCTACATTCAAAGGGTAGTGTCTATTTAGTTCGATTGCCTGTTTCAGAAACAATTTATGACATCGAACAAGAATTTTTTCCTGCATTCGATTCACTCATTTACACAATTGCAGAAAAACACAGTTTACCCTACTTCAATATGCAGCCATTGCACAAGGAGGTAGTGTTTAACGATGGTCATCACATTAATCGGGAGTATGCTCCAAAGTGCACTGCGATGATAAGCTCATGGATCAAGCAACAAAGCGCAGAATAATACTCTGATTTTTACTTCTGCGCCCTCGAGTAAAGCCAAAAGCCAACGCCGGTAAAAAGAACATTGGGTACCCATACTGCTATCGATGCAGGGAATCCCAGATTCATAGCACTTACTGTGGTCATGCGTGAAATGAAGACAAACACAAACCCGATTATCACAGCAAACATAAGATGAGACCCCATTCCACCTCGCTGCTTGCGCGAAGCAATCGACACACCAATGAGTGTTAGGACGAAAATTGAAAACGGTGAAGCTGTTCTGTTGTACAACTCTACTTCAAACTCGGCTACACGTCCTGAACCGCCAAGCTTCTGGGCATCTATAAACTCAGACAACTCACGGTGATTCATCGCAGAAGTAATCTCAGACCGCAATCCAAAGTCTTGCTCATCCATTGGCAAAATAGTATCGAGCTGAGCCCGCATGGTTACGGCTACTTGGCCTGCCTCATCAAAATTCCGTATTTGAGCATTCATTATTCTCCATTGCTTTGTTTCCGGCAGATACTGCGCGCTGGCCGCAATTATCTTGAATGTGAGTCTGCCTTCCTTCCACTTCTCGAGCGAAAAATTGTCCCCTGAAATCGTCTCGGGATGAAATGCATAGAAATAGGCAATTGTACCGGGTTCTATTTCACGATGAATATTCTTTTCCGCGACCGTAATAGGATCCTTCATGTAATTCACCTCAAAATCGTACTTCTGCCGATTGGCCTTAGGTACAATTACATGCGTTAGAAATAAAAGCAAGGCGACTAAAATTCCGGAAGCAATGAAGTATGGTCTAATAATTCGCGCATAACTGACGCCACCACTCAACATAGCTATAATTTCCGATTGCTGTGCCAGCTTACTCGTAAACCAAATGATGGTCAGAAAAACTATAAACGAACTAAGCAAAGTCCCAAAATAAAAACAGAAGTTCACGTAATATTCCGTCACGATGCTGTACCACGGCGCTCGGGCTTTGAGTAACTCATCTATATTCTCGCTGATATCGAATACAACAGCAATAAGGAGAAACGCGCCAATCATAAAAAAGAACGTTCCTAAAAACTTTCGAATGATATAGAGATCAATTTTCTTGATCATCAAAGGCGTTGCATAAGTTTAACTACCATTTCGTTCTTCCAAGAAGCAAAAGTTCCTTCCAATATTTTCTCTCGTGCTTTGCGCACCAGGCGCAAGTAAAAATTCAAGTTGTGCAACGTTCCAATCTGCATGGCCAATATTTCCTCCGATGCGAAAAGATGGCGCACATAGGCTTTCGAATAAAACGAGTCAACGAAACTTTCACCATCTGGATCAAGCGGCGAAAAATCGCGCTCCCACTTCTTATTGCGCATATTCATGACACCATTCCACGTAAACAATTGTCCGTTGCGTGCATTGCGCGTTGGCATTACACAATCGAACATGTCAACGCCCAGCGCTATCGATTCCAGGATATTCGCCGGTGTTCCTACGCCCATTAAATAACGTGGCTTGTCCTTGGGCAGAATGCCGCACACCAACTCTGTCATTTCATACATAAGCTCATGCGGCTCACCAACACTCAACCCGCCTATTGCATTTCCTTCTGCTCCCTTCGAAGCAACATACTCCGCACTTGCCTTACGCAAATCACGGTAAACGGAACCTTGTACAATTGGAAACAATGCCTGATGATGGCCATACAGCGGCTCCGTTTCGTGGATGCGTGAAAAACATCGATCAAGCCAATGATTCGTTATCTGCAGTGACTTTCGCGCATAGTCTTCATTACATGGGTAAGGCGGGCACTCATCGAATGCCATGATAATGTCGGCACCAATTACGCGCTGAATGTCCATCACATTTTCAGGTGTAAACAAATGCGCAGAACCGTCAATATGCGACTTAAACTTCACACCTTCCGGTGTAATCTTTCGGTTGTCGCTCAAAGAGTATACCTGATACCCACCGCTATCGGTCAGAATAGGTCGGTCCCATCCATTGAATTTGTGGAGGCCACCAGCCTCACGAAGAATGCCCGTGCCAGGACGCAGGTATAAATGATACGTGTTGCCCAAAATTATCTTGGCATCCACATCCTCCTTCAAATCCTGCTGGGTGATTGCCTTTACAGTACCTGCTGTTCCGACAGGCATGAAGATAGGTGTCGGTATTTCGCCATGGTCGGTGTGCAAAACACCTGCCCGCGCATTACTCCCGCCATCTATCGCCTTCAACTCAAATGTATGCGCCATGCTTGTCCGATATTACCAATCTAAAGAAATTGAAATCCAATTACTGTTTCAGATAAGCGATGAGTTTATCGCCTATGCCTTCTACTACTTTGGATGATATGTGACTTCCAAAGCCACTGCCAACCAATAAGCTTTCCGGTGACTTCCCACCCTGAGACAGCTTCTTCAAAGCTGGTTCAATGTTGTTGCTGTAATAAGCTCCCTTGACAGTTCCGTAGACAAACAATGGCTCGCGTGCAATGTATTGAATCTGCAAAGTCTTTGAAGACTCGCCGTAACCCATTACATATTCGCGAGTCTCTCTTTCAAGCGGAAACTGTGACATTAAATAGCCTTTCAGTTCAGGCGCAGCATCAATAAACACACTACGCATAACGATGCTGGTGTGGGCCTCTGTAACCCGCAAAGCAGCCCTGCATCCGATACCCTCACCAATAACCGACATCACTCCCTTCGACAAACCGTAATTGGACGTCAGCATCTTCTGAATGAGCGGTATCTGATCAATCATACGATCAACCAATTGATCATACCCTGAAAACAGAAGTTTCTTCCTGCTCAATTCACTATACCCTAAGTCCACATCGGCAACAATAAATCCGTCCTGAACCAACCGCTGTATAAGAGCATCTATGCCACCGGCTGTTGAGGACAGCCAAGGAGCATCACGAAAAACCAATACACCGAGCGACTTCGAAGTTACCTCCTCAGGCGCATAGACACGGACTAACATTTTGTCATCGCCTACAGGCAGTAATTCGGGAACAGACGCAATCTGATTTGAACTTTTCGCGTTTCCGAAAGCAGTTAACTCTCGGTTTGCGACGTTATAATGAAAGTATAGACGACCACCACTAGGATTGATGGCACTTACAATCCATACATTTCTAGACAAGTCTGAATGGACAATATCAAAACCAAACAGCGTTGGCATCTTCTCCGTAATTGCCGCAAGCGTAGATTCAAATCCATTGTCAAGGGCCACAAACCCCTGCTCTATGCCATCATACCAAACAACAAGCGGCTTGGAATCAGCCGATGAAAACAGCACTTTGGTAATCATGGATTGCTTTGGCTCAAAAATGACTTCGGTTTCTGAACCATCGTTCATATTCATTTTAACAAGCGCGTTGCCGTTGCGATTCAAATCCGAGATTGCATAAATAGACGCATCCGTTTTCGAGGCCAACGCTAATCCCTTTATCGAACAAAGCCCACGTATGATACCCAACTTTTCGCCGCCATTCAGCGAGCAATTCACGAATTGCGAACCTTCTTCCGTCTTTTGAATATAGAAGGTTCCACCGTTCGCAAAACCCTCTACCCAATTTACACCGTGGCCTGAAGCAATATGCTTCAGCTCTCGCATGCCTGGCAGAATAGAATAGGCCTTTGAAGATGTCACGTCATCCTCGTTTCGAATCAACAGTGTAGTGCCTCCGGAGTAGTAATGACCATCCATAAACTTAATCCAAACAGGCGTGCTCGTTAGTCGGTTATAAGACTTGGTAAAAGTCTCATATCGGTGTAAATCGTTGCCAATTTCTCCTTCACCCACAGAATAGATTATAGCATCATCTCCAACCCAGCGATAATCAACCACATCGGCTTCGTCTGTTTTCGAGACACGGGTTTCACGACCGCCATTGATGTTGTCCCAATACAACACCCACCGATTATTATCGTATTTCAAATACGCAATCCCCTTACCTGAAGGTGAAACCTGAAAGTCGGTCAAGTCGCCCGCAAAATATTCCTTCGGCTCTTCTATTTTTCTTCCATCGGTGGGAGTAAAAACTTGTGCCGATACAACACTGCCAAAGGCCATGAGAAGGCCAATCCAGAATACAACTGATATCTTTCGCATAGTACTAAAATTGAATGGAGGCTAAAAATACGGATATCATTCAAAAGTGGAAAAAGTCATTGAAATTGAATTTTTTCTAAAATTCGGGTCATACCCCCTTAAAAAATACCCCCTGTTTAAAATTTATTTCCATTTTGAGTAAAACACCCCCTACTTTTGCCGGGTAATTATTCATTTTTTAATCAAAAAACAAATTACCCATGTCGTCGACTCGTTTTCAAGCCCTTTCTGAACTGCACGAACGTCAGCCCGTGCGATTCGACATCAAAGGTGTTCGCATCAGCGAATATTTCGGTGCCAACGTATTCTACTACCACAAAATGCGTGAGTATCTCACGGATGATGCGTATGATAAACTGATGGATTGCATCAACAGTGGTATCCGCATCGACCGTCAAACAGCAGATCACGTAGCTGCAGCAATGAAAGAGTGGTCGATTCAAAAAGGGGTAACACACTACACCCACTGGTTCCAGCCTCTTACCGGAACAACAGCAGAAAAACACGACAGCTTTTTCAAGCCACTCTCCGACGGACGTGCATTGGAAAAATTCGATGGCACCATGCTCGTTCAACAAGAGCCCGATGCATCCTCTTTCCCGAACGGTGGTCTTCGTAACACATTCGAAGCACGTGGTTATACCCTGTGGGATCCATCATCACCTGCATTCATCGTGGGTAACACACTTTGCATTCCAACTATTTTCATTTCCTACACAGGACACGCACTGGATTACAAAATGCCACTGCTTCGTGCTTTGAATTCAGTTGACCATGCAGCAACAGGTGTATGCCAGTATTTCGACAAAGAGGTAAACAAAGTATCCGTTACTCTCGGATGGGAACAGGAGTACTTCCTTATTGACAGCTCGTTGCACAATGCTCGTCCTGATATTGCCATGACCGGCCGCGCACTGTTTGGCGCACGCCCGGCAAAAGGCCAACAGCTCGAAGACCATTACTTCGGCAGCATTCCGGAACGTGTTATGGCTTTCATGCAAGAGTTCGAATACGAATCTCACTTGTTGGGTATACCGGTGACCACTCGTCATAACGAGGTTGCTCCCAATCAATTTGAGTTGGCTCCTATGTTTGAAGAAGCCAACCTTGCAAACGACCACAACCAATTGGTGATGGACGTGCTCGAAAAGACTGCGCGCAAGCACAACTTCCGTATTCTCCTTCATGAAAAACCATTCGAAGGTGTGAATGGAAGCGGCAAGCACAACAACTGGGCGCTCAGCACCAACACAGGTGTAAACCTATTGAAACCCGGTAAGAATCCAAAAACTAACCTTCAGTTCTTGACCTTCTTCGTGAACACAGTTGCTGCAATTCACGAAAACGCTGATGTGCTTCGTGCATCCATCGCAACTGTTGGTAACGACCATCGCTTGGGTGCCAACGAAGCTCCTCCTGCAATCATGTCGGCCTTCCTCGGCGAGCACCTCAGCCGCATGCTCGATGATCTTGAAAAGAATATCAAAGCCGGCAAGATGACTCCGGAAGACAAAACCGATCTGAAACTCAACATCGGAAAACTTCCTCAAGCACTTCTCGACAACACAGACCGCAACCGCACTTCACCATTTGCATTCACCGGCAACAAATTCGAATTCCGCGCCGTGGGAAGCAGCGCCAACTGCGCCAATGCGATGATTGTGCTGAATACCATCGTAGCGAATCGTCTCATCCAATTCAAGAAAGATGTGGACACCCGCATTGCGAAAGGAGATGATAAAGACGAGGCAATTTTGAAAGAATTACAGCGCCTCATCAAAATCAGCAAGCCGATTCGCTTCGAAGGAAACGGCTATGGTGACGAGTGGGTAAAAGAAGCTGCCAAGCG
>JBIKSC010000095.1:0-8976 GCA_044348775.1 Flavobacteriales bacterium
CCCAGGCAATACTTACTCATGGATTCGGGGCGTACCAATCGATGCTTCAGAAATTTCAACACTTCTGACGCTGTGCTGTTTTCATCGCGCTTTACCTCGATGATCACCAATTCGGGTAGTGAAGCCGTTCGGCCATTCAACTCAAACGTTATATCACTATCAATAGTCAGGCGCTCGCCCGCTTGCATATCGACAAGCGTAATACGATGAAAGCCATTCCACAGTTTAGGTTCAAAGTCCAAATGATGATTCGTTCGCTTATCGATGAACTCGTTCTCTCCTTGATTTAACTCCGGCTCAATGTCGGTGAGCTTTACACGACTCTTTATGGTGCGGCCCTTATTCGTTTTCTCCTTGTATTCGAGAAAGGAAACATGACTCTCTACATACTCTCGCTTGCGCACTTTGAAACGGTTTCTCTTTCCGCTGTGGTGCTGTCGATAACACAAAAAATCAGCTGTGTCGAAATACAAGGTTCTGTAGCGATTCAAACGAACTCCTTCCACTTCCAGCACACGGTAGCGATCCGATAATCCATGAAGCAATTCATCCAACTCCAATCTGCTTACGAGGAACTTGGTGTCGGTGCGATTCATTAGGCGCACACTGTCCATTTCCTGGATGGAAATAGGTTGAAAGCGTTGAAGTATGTTCTCGAGTTGAGACATAAGAATACAGGTTCTCTGCAATGTTACAGCAAGATTAACAGAGTTGAGATTGAAAATACGGGGATGCCTTGGACTTCTGTCTTCGTCCAGGCTCAACTAATGATGGGCCTACTTCAAATTGTGATACACCGCCTGCACATCGTCGTCTTCCTCGATCTTTTCAATCAGCTCGAGAATTTCGTCGGTTTGCTCTTCGTTCAGTTCGGCATAGGAGTTTGGAATACGCTCCAGGCTTGCCTTCTTCACGATAATGTTGCGTTCTTCCAGCGCCTTCTGCATGTTGCCGAAGTCGGTAAAGGCAGAGTAAAGGATAATCTCGGTTTCATCCACCTCCATCGATTCCAATCCTACATCAATCAATTCGAGCTCAAGTTCTTCAGGATTCGCTACGTTGGCCGGATCGAGACGGAAAACACCTTTGCGATCGAATACGAAACTCAATGATCCGCTTGTACCCAACGCACCGCCTGAACGGTTGAAGTAAAGACGCACATTGGCAACCGTGCGGGTTGGGTTATCGGTCGCAGCTTCCACCAAAATCGGCACGCCGTATGGGCCGTAGCCTTCGTATACTATTTCTTCGTAGTTGGAATTGTCCTTGTCGCTGGCGCGCTTGATGGCAGACTCCACGCGGTCCTTAGGCATATTCAAACCACGCGCGTTGTTCATGATTTGACGCAAACGCGGATTGTTGTTGGGATCCGGGCCACCGGCCTTCACCGCCATCACAATGTCCTTGCCGATGCGCGTAAAGGCCTTCGCCATCTTGTCGTAGCGCGCAAACATCTTATGCTTTCGGGTTTCAAATATGCGTCCCATAGTGTCCGGATTTATTTCACCCGCAAAAGAACACCCTAAAACCCTTTTTTGCAAAAAATAGAAACGGGCCATAGGCTATTCAATTGCTATTTTGCGCTCGCTAAGTTGCCTACAGGAGATGTTTTTAGAAAACACCGATAATCGCGGTCGCCGCCAAGGATGGATTGAAGTCGTTTGCGGCTCTATGTTTTCCGGGAAAACGGAAGAACTCATACGCCGCATGCGCCGTGCTGAGTTCGCCAAAATGAAGGTCGAGATTTTCAAGCCGCGCATCGACAATCGCTATCACGAAGAAAACGTCGTAAGCCACAACCAAACTACTATTCGCAGTACCGTAGTCGACCACTCCTCGCAACTTTTACTGCTCACCGGCGACGTTGAAGTGATTGGTATTGACGAAGCACAATTCTTTGATGACGGTTTACCGGAAGTGTGCAACCAACTCGCTAACCAGGGAATACGCGTTATCATCGCTGGCTTAGATATGGACTATATGGGACGCCCATTTGGTCCGATGCCGCAATTGCTGGCTATAGCAGAGTTCGTCACAAAAGTGCACGCCATCTGTGTGCAAACCGGCAACCTCGCCAATTACAGCTATCGCCACGTGCCGGGAGATTCGGTAGTGCAGCTCGGCGAAAAGGAATCTTACGTACCCCTTTCGCGCATGGCCTACACACAAGCCATGCAACAACGCAAACACGAAGACAAAGAGGAAAAAGCATGAGTTTTTCCATTCACGATATAGCGAAAATTGCTCAAGGCGAATTGGCACAAGAGCGGGAAAATCGCATCATTGAACGTTTACTCATTGACAGTCGCAAACTGACCCATGCCGGAGACGGACTGTTCTTCGCTATTCGCAGCGAGCGAAACGATGGACACAACTACATCGGTGACGCTTACGCTGCAGGCGTTCGCAACTTCGTCGTTGAACGTCAGCCCGAGGCCTCCATACCCGAAGCCAATATTGTGTTTGTAAAAAATAGCGTGAAAGCACTGCAATTAGTTGCTGCTGCCCATCGCAAACAATTTGATATTCCCGTTGTGGGCATTACCGGTTCGAACGGCAAAACCATTGTGAAGGAATGGCTCAACCAATTGCTATGTGACGACTTCAACATTGTGCGAAGTCCCAAGAGTTACAATTCGCAAATTGGAGTTCCGCTCTCCGTTTGGAACATGGAAACGGTTCATACGCTCGCGCTTTTCGAAGCCGGCATTTCGATGCCAGGCGAAATGGATGAGCTGGCGAAAATCATTTCGCCCACCATCGGCGTCTTCACCTCTATCGGCTCTGCACACAGCGAGAACTTTTTAAGCAAACGACAACTCATTGGCGAAAAGCTGAATCTGTTTGCGCACTGCCCCGTAGTAATTTGCCCTGAAGACGGCGACATCGCCGCGCTCATACAACCCTGGCTTGCCACAAAGACGATACTGCGAACTCCCACCGCAGAGCATGCCACGCGAGCGAGCACCGCAACAAGCGCAACCATCGAATTAAAATGGAATGAACTCTTGCTCGAGTTTCAATTACCATTTCGTGATAAAGCTTCGGTTGAGAACTGCATTACGTGCATTACACTGATGCTTCATCTCGGCTTTGAGCCATCTACTATTCAAGAACGATTGAGTCGACTAACCGCGCTTGAAATGCGTTTGCAATTAATAGAAGGCGAAAACGATTGCACACTGGTGAACGACGCTTACAGCAATGACTTGCATTCGCTCGAAATAGCGCTTGACTTTTTGGGGCATCATGCACGGCAGCAATCGAAAACCGTCATTCTTTCCGACTTGTTTCAAACCGGATTGAGTGATGACGAATTGCACAAACGCATTGCTCGTTTGCTCAGCGGAAAGGGCATCACGCAGTTCGTCGGCATTGGAGCGTCCATGTCGAAACATGCTTCCAACTATCCTGAACATTCCCTTTTCTTTCCCTCAACAGAAGCATTCCTCACTCAACTCAACACCGACGAATATGTGAAGCGTGCTATCCTCATCAAGGGAGCCCGCGACTTTCGATTTGAGCGCATTGTATCGGCGTTTCAACAACAGACACACGACACCGTACTTGAGATAAACCTGAATGCACTTGCGCACAACCTGCGTTACTTCAAATCGAAATTGCCACCCTCAACCAAATTGATGGTGATGGTGAAGGCGTTTGGATATGGAAGTGGCGCGGAGGAAGTAGCGTCACTGCTCGAGTTCAACAAGGCCGATTATCTCGCAGTGGCCTACACCGATGAAGGCGTAGAATTGCGCAAAGCAGGTATCTCGTTGCCCATTATGGTCATGAATCCGGAGCGAAGCAGTTTGCCCACGCTCATTCGTCATAAGCTCGAACCCGAGTTGTACAGCTTCCGCACGGCCAACAATTTTTTGCAAGCGCTCCAGGCAGCAGCTATTACGGAGCCTTATCCCGTTCATATAAAAATCGACACCGGCATGCATCGCCTCGGTTTCATTGCCGACGAAATGCACGACTTGTGCGCGTGGCTCGATGCAAATAAACAAGTGCGCGTGGCCAGTGTCTTTACTCATTTGGCCGCGAGTGATGCCGCTCAATACGACGAATTCACTCGTCACCAATTGAACATCTTCAAGGACAGTTGCGACCGCATTGCCTTGCATGTTAAGAGTGCATTCATGCGTCATGCATTGAATACGGGTGGCATCGAGCGTTTCCCCGACGCCGCCATGGACATGGTGCGACTCGGCATTGGCCTCTATGGCGTGTCGGCCAGCGGCGACGACCAGCAGCATTTGCAAACACCCGGCAAGTGGAAAACCATCATCTCGCAGATCAAGCACATCAAGGGCGGCGAGAGCGTTGGCTATTCACGCGCCTTTGTAGCTCCGTTCGACATGACCATTGCGACCATACCGGTAGGCTATGCAGACGGCTTGCGTCGCACCATGAGCAATGGCCAAGGCTATGTGCTGGTGCGCGGAGAAAAGGCACCCATCGTCGGCAATGTGTGCATGGACATGACCATGATTGACGTTTCTGCTGCGCACTGCAGCGAAGGCGATGAAGTAGAAATCTTCGGCGAACACATCTCATTGCTCGAATTCGCGCGCATGTGCGGCACCATACCATATGAAGTGCTGACTTCGGTGAGTCAACGGGTGAAGAGGGTGTATGGGGAGGAGTAGGATTATTGGGGGTGGTAAGGTCTCTTCTTTTGTCAATTTCTATCATACTAGGCCGCATCGCGAGAGTTGAGCAGAGCGTGACCCGTCCGGAAACTCTTCATAGTTATAACCATTTATTTTTCGAAGAAAGCGATTGGCAATAGTCAACAATAGTAACGGCTGCGCTGCACTAAGCCGTCGCCATAGCTTAAGCACCATTGCAGAGACAAACTCTTATTCATATCCTATTCTACTTCCACCATCGCCAACGCTTCGCGATAATTAAAAGCCGGGAGGCTGCTTCTGCGAAAACCCTTTGCGTCGCGGGTTACAATGGCGGTTACTTTCTTGTGATGGATGGCTGCCTGGATCTGAACCGCGTCCTCCAAATCACCGGAGCGTATGCGCAACGCCGCTTGGATGACCTCGGAGGTGACATCAACTGTCTCACACACGCCTTCCAAGTTCCGCAACGAGCTCAATACGACTTCCGGTCTGTTATCCTTTCGCAGCACATAAAATAGGGTGGTGTAACTGAGCGATGAGATGTACAACTTCACGCGACCCTTGGCAGCGTGTTGGAATAGCTGCGCAGCTTCTTCAGCAAATGGCTTTCGGTTGGCCAATACATCGAGCGCTACGTTCGTGTCTATCATCAGGTGTTTCATGATGAGTACTTTTTGAGAATGGCTGCCTGTAAGTCCTTTTTGTAATCGAAGTCCTTGCTGAGTTTTACCGAACCCAACAGGCGCTTTACCTCCGGGGCGAGTGCCTCCTTCTTTTCCGATTCACGGTCGAGCGAACGAAGGTAATTCTCGACAATCGCCGACAAACTCTTCCCGTTCCGTTTGGCATAGGCCTTCGCAGAGTCTATCACTTCCTGATTCAAGGTGAGGGTTAGCTTGGTAATCATTACACGTGTTTTTAGAGAAGTAAAAATACGTGTGATTTCAAAAGCGAGCTGTCGGCGTATTGAAAAAATGGTCCACATAACGGGATTTTTAGACTGCAAACGTGAGGTGTTTTTTCATTGATGCTTATTCTTATCGGGAATAGGTTATTGGAATAGTATGTTTTTTTAACCGCAGAGGCACAGAGAAAAAATCAAGAGAATTATTCTTTGCCGTCCTTTGCGACTTTGCGGTTGAAAATTTTAAACACAGAGGGCACAGAGGGCACAGATAGCACAGAGAGCACAGAGAGAAAGACAATAGTCTTAAGCAATCCACAATTACCCACAATCCAACCCCCCTTACCCCATCGCAATCGCCGCACAATTGTTGAACGTCGGAGTACCTCCTCCTCCGAAGCTACGTGTCCATTGTCCAGCCGCGCCTCAAGCGTGCCGCCCAACCTCCATTGAAAAAATTGCGCTTACTCCTATTTTGGGACGGACGCGCCGCTGTGCGTCCCTGCAAACCAATAGTCTGTATAAGGTTTCTTGTTAGTACATTCGCGGCCTAAAATCTCGAACAATGCATTTCGAATTATCAGAAGAGCACAAAGCAGTGCAACAGGCGGCACGCGAATTTGCGCAAAACGTCTTGAAAGCGGGCGTAATTGACCGCGATGAACACCAGAAATTTCCGGCAGAAGAAGTGAAACAACTCGGTGAGTTGGGTTTCATGGGTATGATGGTAAGTCCTGAATACGGCGGAAGCGGTATGGACACGCTGAGCTACGTGCTCGCAATGGAGGAAATCTCTAAGATTGATGCATCAACCTCGGTGTGCATGAGCGTAAACAATTCACTCGTAACCTGGGGATTGGAGGCTTTCGGTTCGGAAGAACAAAAGCAGAAATACCTGGTGCCATTGGCCAAGGGAGAAAAGATAGGTGCATTTTGTTTGTCGGAGCCGGAAGCGGGCAGCGATGCTACTTCCCAGCGCACCACGGCTATTGACATGGGCGATCATTACTTGCTCAACGGCACGAAGAACTGGATTACCAACGGCAGCAGCGCAAGCACCTATTTGGTGATGGCTCAAACCGATGCAGCCAAAGGTCATAAAGGAATTAACTGCTTGATTGTGGAGCGCGGCATGCCAGGCTTCATCATCGGAGCAAAGGAAAATAAGTTGGGTATTCGCGGAAGCGACACACACACGTTGATGTTCCAGGACGTGAAAGTGCCCAAGGAAAATCGCATCGGTGAAGATGGATTCGGTTTCAAGTTCGCGATGAAGACGCTCAGCGGAGGCCGCATCGGTATTGCTGCCCAAGCCTTGGGTATTGCAGCCGGAGCGTTTGAATTGTCTCTTGCGTATTCGAAAGAGCGCAAAGCATTCGGAAAGGAAATTTCACAGCACCAGGCCATTGCATTCAAGTTGGCTGATATGGCTACCGAAATTGAAGCCGCTCGTTTGTTGGTCTACAAAGCTGCATGGTTGAAGGATCAGCACCAGAATTACGATCAGGCAAGCGCTATCGCGAAATTGTATGCATCACACGTTGCGATGAAGCACACCGTTGAGGCCGTTCAAATTCACGGTGGATACGGTTATGTGAAGGAGTATCACGTAGAGCGTTTGATGCGCGACGCCAAGATCACTCAGATCTACGAAGGAACCAGCGAAGTGCAGAAAATAGTAATCTCACGCGGGGTGCTTTCTTAATCGGAGTTTTCAGCTTGCAACCCTCGATTTTTCAAGGAGTTGTGAAAATTCCAAGTTAACCCTTGGCGCTACTCCATTCTATGTATACTTTTGCCGCGCAATTTTGAGGATTATTCCTGATGCTAAATAAACAAACCCCCAATAAAATCAAGGCTTTGAGCCGTATTACGGCGCTAGTGGCCATCCTGTGTCTTCAACTGGCTGGTATGCGTGCATATGCGTCAGGGGGTGGAGAGGAAGGAAAATTCAAGGCAGGAGAGATGATTGTGCATCACATTTCTGATGCGCACTCTGTTCATTTTTTCGGTCATGTTACGTTGCCCTTGCCTTGCATCGTTAAAACCGAAAAGGGTTTTGATTTCTTCATGAGCTCGGTGTTCATGGATGAACACCATGAGTTCACCAAAACCTACACCAGTGCGTCAACAGGCAACAGCTATGTGCTGCACCATGAGAAAATCTACACCGTAGATGCTTCGCATGCCTCAGAAATTCACGAAGTAGAACATCACGTTGTTGACTCGACTGCTGCTCCGGTTGACAGTCTTGCTGCAGCTCAAGCAGCACCGGTTGAGGCTCACGCAGAAGAGCACGAAGAATTCCACGGACATGCCGTTTCAGATTTTTCGATCACGAAGTCTGTATTTGGAATGTTGCTTATGCTTTCATTGGTGTTGTTTCTTTTTGCTCGTGTGGCCAAGGCCTATGAGAAGCGTAAAGGACAAGCACCGAAGGGAATGCAAAACATGCTTGAGCCTTTCGTTTTGTTTATTAAAGATGAAGTAGCTATACCGGCATTGGGAAAGAAGAGAGCTCAGAAGTTTTTGCCTTTCATGCTCACGTCGTTCTTCTTCATTTGGGCTTCGAACATGCTTGGATTAATCCCGTTCTTAGGTGGATTCAACATTACAGGCACATTGAGTATCACCCTCGTGTTGGCAACGTTTGTTTTCATTTTGACGACTATCAACGGTAATGCGCACTACTGGGGTCACATCGTATGGCCTCCCGGAGTACCTGTAGCAATCAAGTTTATCTTGGTGCCGATTGAATTCCTGAGCATTTTCATTAAGCCTGCTGTATTGATGATCCGATTGACTGCGAACATCAATGCCGGTCACATCATTATCCTCGCATTCACTTCGCTCATTTTCATCTTCGGTGAGAAGAGTGTTGTAGCAGGTTATGGAGTTGGTGTCTTCTCTACGTTGTTCATCGTCTTCATGTTTTTCATTGAACTTTTGGTAGCATTTCTTCAAGCATATGTATTCACTTTGTTGGCCGCGCTGTACTTCGGCGATGCCACACAGGAACACCATCATGAAGAAGCACATCATTAATTAGCAAACTCAAACACAAACAAATAAAAATGGAATTCTTGACAGTTCTTTTGGAAGCGGCCTCAGCAGCAGGTTACGCTGGTATCGGTGCAGGTCTTGCAGCAATCGGTGCAGGTATCGGTGTGGGTCTTATCGGTAGCCATGCTATGGACGCAATGGCACGTCAGCCAGAAAGCGCCGGTGATTTGCGTGCTAGCATGATCGTAGCTGCGGCTCTCGTTGAGGGTGTTGCTCTCTTCGCAGTAATCGTGTGCTTGCTTGTAGTATTCGGATAATAAGCGATTGCAGGCCACGCTAATGGCCGTGCTAAATCCAAATAAAGTTTTATATCCATGGATGGATTATTAAGCGTTTCGTACGGAACGGTGTTTTGGGCTACGGTTGCCT
>JBIKSC010000349.1:0-8973 GCA_044348775.1 Flavobacteriales bacterium
ACCACAGTAATGGTTTGAGAAACTTCCTCAGACATATTTCCGCAAGCATCTTGTGCTGCCCACACGATAGTGCGCGCATAGGTTCCGGCGCAAGGGCCATCAACCGTTTCATCGCTTACAACGATGACAGCAGGATTGCTGTCGCAGTCGTCAGAAGCAGTTGGTTGAGCAAACATCGGCTCGCTTGGGCAAGTGATAGTAGTGTCACCGCAAAGCAAGCTGATGCTTGGAGCGGTTACGTCAACCACAGTGATGGTCTGCGATACGGTCTCAGAGTAGTTGCCACAAGCGTCATACGCAACCCATGTTTGAGTGCGGGTGTATGAACCTGCACACTCTCCTTCAAGGGTTTCATCGCTGATGAGTTCAACAACTGGATTGCTGTCGCAATCGTCGCTAGCAGTGGGAGCGGTGAACTCAGGTGTTGCAGGACATTCGATTGTAGTGCTTTCGCCTGCAGCGCTAATGGTTGGTGCTGTTTCATCAATCACAGTAATGGTCTGAGAAACTTCCTCAGAAATATTTCCGCAAGCATCTTGTGCTGCCCACACGATAGTGCGCGCATAGGTTCCGGCGCAAGGGCCATCAACCGTTTCATCGCTTACGACGATGATAGCAGGATTGCTGTCGCAGTCGTCAGAAGCAGTTGGTTGAGCAAACATCGGCTCGCTTGGGCAAGTGATGATAGTGTCACCGCAAAGCAAGCTGATGCTTGGAGCGGTTACGTCAACCACAGTGATGGTCTGCGATACGGTCTCAGAGTAGTTGCCACAAGCGTCATATGCCACCCATGTCATGGTTTGAGTGTATGAACCTGTACAAGAACCTTCCACGATTTCATTGCTGATCACGTCAACAACAGGATTGCTGTCGCAATCGTCAGTTGCGGTTGGAGCGGTGAACTCAGGTGTTGCAGGACATTCGATTGTAGTGCTTTCGCCTGCAGCGCTAATGGTTGGTGCTGTTTCATCAATCACAGTAATGGTCTGAGAAACTTCCTCAGAAATATTTCCGCAAGCATCTTGTGCTGCCCACACGATAGTGCGCGCATAGGTTCCGGCGCAAGGGCCATCAACCGTTTCATCGCTTACGACGATGATAGCAGGATTGCTGTCGCAGTCGTCAGAAGCAGTTGGTTGAGCAAACATCGGCTCGCTTGGGCAAGTGATGATAGTGTCACCGCAAAGCAAGCTTATGATTGGAGCCGTTATGTCAACTACAGTGATGGTTTGTGAAACTTGTTCAGAGCGATTACCGCAAGCGTCTTCTGCTGCCCAAGAAATAGTGCGGCTGTAGGTTCCTGCGCAGTCACCGTCATACGTTACATCTTCAATAACGATGACTTCAACTTCGCTGCAATTGTCAGTAGCAGTTGGTGCTGTGAATTCAGGAGTTGCAGGACAATAGATAACAGTGCTTTCACCCGCGGCGGAAATTACAGGAGCAACATTGTCAACTACAGTAATCGTTTGTGTTGCTGTTGATGTGTTACCGCAGTTGTCGGTAGCAGTCCATGTGCGAATTGCTGTATATGAGCATTCGGTTTCTTCTGAACCACAAACCAGTGCACCAGAGTTTTCAGTTCCTTCGTGGAAGCTCAGGTTGATGGCTTCCATAGCTGCTGAAAGGTCAACATTCGAGTAGCTAGCACCGCAGCCGCCGATAGCGTCATTGGCAATAGCAATGACTTGATTAGCGGTCATTCCTGCGAATGTTCCACTAGCAAATGGCAGATCACCCAGGTTTACATCTGAGCCGCCGAATGATTCGTCGTTTGCATCGAAGGTAGTGTTCAACATTGCAGCCATCAGTTGATCTGCGAAGTTGTTGCTAAATACATCTGCGCTTGGGTTTACGATGTTGCCGGCAGGTAAAACAGCGGCACCACCACCCGACGGAATAAAGTCTTCAATGGCTTGAGCGTTAGTAAAGGTGAATGAACCAACTGAACAACCGATGGTCAATCCGCTTGGGAATGCCGCATCGAAGTTGTTGTCACGGTATTGGCCCGGCGTGCTGTTAGATGGTGAACCCCAACCGCCTTTTGAATAGGTGGTGTATTCGCAACCTCCGAAGCTTATGATTTCGTCTTCGTAGGACAGTGATACATCGCTATCACAGTTGTCTGTTGCAGTGGCTTGCTCGAAGTTGACTCCGTCACCGCAGCTTACTTCTCCATTGATCAAAGCGTTGATAACCGGATCAGTGGTGTCTGTAACAGTAATCGTTTGTGAAACAGGTGCAGATTCGTTACCGTAGTTATCTACCGCCTTCCAAGTAATGGTGCGGCTGTAGGTGCCTTCGCATGAACCTTCAGTTGTGATATCAGAAACCACTACTACGGTCGCTTCACCACATACGTCATCTGCTGCTGGAGCAGTGAATTCAGGTGTTGCAGGACACTCGATGGAAGCATCTGCTCCAGGAGCAGAAATGGTCGGAATGGTCAGGTCTTCAACCGAGATATCCCAAACGCATGTTTCGTCATTGAACGAAGCAATCTCATAGCATGCCAATTCAGGCTGCTCAGGCTGTTCACCTGTTACATCCCAAGAGCAAGTTGCGTTGTTGAAGGTTGCATTCTCCCAGCACTCGATGCTTGGCTGCTCAGGCTGCTCACCTGTTACATCCCAAGAGCAAGTAGAGTTGTTGAATGTCGCATTCTCCCAGCACTCGATGGTTGGCTGCTCAGGCTGCTCGCCTGTTACATCCCAAGAGCAAGAAGAGTTGTTGAATGTTGCGTTCTCCCAGCACTCGATGCTTGGCTGCTCAGGCTGTTCACCTGTTACATCCCAAGAGCAAGAAGAGTTGTTGAATGTTGCGTTCTCCCAGCACTCGATGCTTGGTTGCTCAGGCTGCTCGCCTGTTACATCCCAAGAGCAAGAAGAGTTGTTGAATGTTGCGTTCTCCCAGCACTCGATGCTTGGCTGCTCAGGCTGCTCGCCGGTTACATCCCAAGAGCAAGAAGAGTTGTTGAATGTTGCGTTCTCCCAGCACTCGATGCTTGGTTGCTCAGGCTGCTCGCCTGTTACATCCCAAGAGCATGAAGAGTTATTGAATGTTGCATTCTCCCAGCACTCGATGCTTGGTTGCTCAGGCTGCTCGCCTGTTACATCCCAAGAGCAAGAAGAGTTATTGAATGTTGCATTCTCCCAGCACTCGATGGTTGGTTGCTCAGGCTGCTCGCCTGTAACATCCCACTGGCATGTTGTTGAATTCCAACTTGCGTTTTCCCAACATTCAATTTCAGGTTGAGCCGGTTGATCCGGTGCAGCATTGATAACCGCAGTAGCAGTTGCTCGGCAGTTCTTGCTGTCTGAAACACTGTAGGTATAACTGCCTGCATTCAATCCGCTGGTTTCAGGGTTGATGGCACTGTAAGTCAGTGCACCAGTTCCACCGCTTGAAGCGAGAACCACGCTGCCGGTTTGACCAAAGCAAAGTGGTTGTTCCGGTGTTGCGGTTATAGTCGGCAACTCGAGAATGGTTACCGGAATATTTGCGCGATTTGAACTAATACAGGTCGATGATGGACCTTCTGCAACCTGGTAGGTGAAAGTTCCAACTACATCGGTAGCAGGAATGATACTCGGTTGAGTTGCGCCATTGCTTGGTGCATAATAATAAAGTGTATAAGAAGGATTGCTCGGTGTAGCTGTCAATGCAACTGCCGGAGAATTTTGGCAATACTCCAAAGTTCCTGCAGCTACTGATGGTACCGAAGTGATGGTGGTCACGGCAATCGTGAATGTAAGCTGGCATCCACCGCCCGGCAATTGTGCCTTATAAGTGGTTGGGCCTGCAACATTCGGGAATGGATTGGCAATAGTGTATTCGGTAGTTCCTGCAACATTGAAGAAGCGTGTTCCTGCAGGATAGAAACCTGAAACTTCTGTCAGGCTAATTGGCGTAGTTCTGTTGCAATAAGCAAAATCGCGAACGCCGTCTCCTGCCGGGCAGTTAGCGGTAACCCAATCGGCCGAGTTGATATTGATCGTAAAAGGACCGTTAATCGGTTCGGTCGAGCAACCATTGGTTGCTGAAAATCCAACGTAGAAACGTTGATCTTCTACAGCGATGCCGGTGTTGGCACCTACACCTGAAATAGTTCCGTCAATCTCAACCGTCGGAGCCGAGCAGTTAAAGTTGCGGAATAGCTCACAATCTTCACTCACTTGAAGTGTAAATGTAATTTCACCTAGCACATCATCTGCATTAGCTGGAACAGGCAACGTGCCAAAGTCCCATACCAAGCTTCCATTAGCGCTCGCTAAAACGTCAATAATCGGAAGTGTTGAAGAAGATGCAGGAGCGTAAGCATTAACGGTGCTTCCCAAATAGGTTACTGCCGAGTATGGCAGTGGAATTTCTAATCGTGTGTTATTGACAGGCTCATTTCCACGGTTGCGAATTTTCACATTGTACATGATTTCATCGCCAGGCAACACCGATAAAGTGGAAGATGAAGTTGGAGTACCATTTACACTCACCGTTGAAAGGAATGCTTCAATCGCAGGTTCATAGGCATCAACGGCCATGCAAATGGAATGAATGATATAGGTGTCCTGTGTTGAGCTATAGCGGAATTTAGTGTTTGATTGGCCGTTTGCAATTACAGTGTTAGACGGGTTTGGAATATTGAACATGCTAATGTCCATCCCTGTGTTGTTTAGTAAGCTTGGATTACGGGCGTTACCACCGGTGAAAATCGAACTGTTAAAGAAATTTGTTGCTGAGTTTCCACCGTGGTTGAGAAGTTGCCAGTTAGTGGAAGCTAGTTTTTGGATTTCAAATTGGTCTCCGGAAATACTTACATCTCCCTCACCAGCCATCATCCCCAATTTCATATTTACAGGACCACTTAGTGTTGAGTTGAATCCGCTTACAGGCAATTCGAAGCTCAAATCCTGATTACCATCCATGAAGGCATATCCATCGAAGATAGTGATGTCACGCTTTTGCATTTTAGAGTTGCCATACACTACAACCATTCCCCATCCTCCGTAGTAACCGGTGCTTCCACCGTCTCCTGTAGTTAAGGCCATGTCTGCAGCCCAATATTGACCTGCTCCTAGGGCTTGAACCTTTTCAGTAACTTCTACAAAACCCGCATACATAGAGTTGTCGCCAGGGTAGCGAATATCGCTGGCTGTTGCGGTATAAGTTGTATAGTTTGATTCACCGGGGCCGCGAAACTTAATGGTTCGCTTCTGAAGCTCGGTGGGTGTAGCGTTCGTTCGGGCAGTCCAATATAGACCCGCAAAAAGTACCTCACTACATGCAGGGTTTGCTCCATTTTCATTCGAGAAAACCAAGGTTGCTGCTGACGAGTTATTGGTTGAGCTTATGCCGTCTGTGTCTACCTTTTTCATGTCGTTGTTACTATTCGGTTCAGTGTTCGAATAAGAAACCAACGTCATATTGGTATTTCCAATCATGGTGAAATCACCATGAATACTGTAAATCGTTTGCGTCGGTGTAAAGGCTGACGTTCGTTGTGCAAACGGCACACGTACCTGTGCTTGTGCAGAAAAAACAAGCACCAAAAATGCGCTAATCGCTAATGAGTAGCTGGCTAGGTTAAGTAGTGACTTTTTCATGTTCTTTGGGAAAAGTGGGGTGGAGTTGGTTATTCAGGTATCGATATGACGAAATAAGAATTAACGCCGGCGGGCAAATTGTTGAGCGCCACCGATGAAGCTACAGTAGTGGGCACATCAACCGCGCAAAGAATGACCACTGTATTCAGGTTTTCCATTGCGGCGAGTAAAGCACCATCGTAAGTAGCATCGAGCATGCTTTCTTCATTGAATCGAATAACAACCGTATTCACTTCGTTTAAAAGCGCATCATTGAAATTCAATGCGTTGAAATCACCAGCCTTGAATTTAAGCACTTGAGCTGGGCCTTCTTCAGTTACTTCAATCCCTGAACTAGAGCCATAGGCTGAGGGGTTAAGTCCATAAATAGCCTGCGATAAGGCTTCATTCCCGCCTGCGATAACCGCTGCGAGATCTTGATGGCCCTGGGCCATTGCTGCGTGTGTAAAAAGTGAAACGATAGCGACGGCTATCCAACGGGTGTTGTGAATACGCATGATAGTGCTGCGCATAAGGGTAGAAATGAACCTGCTCATTGATTTGGTTTTTGGTAGGTATTTAGTTGGTTTTAGTCCGCGTTAAATGAACGGCGGGCGAAAATAGAGCATCATTTAGTTTGTAACATCATTAAATGATGAACTTTTTTCGATTGGTCGACAAAAATGAGAATTCGCGATGTTGATTTCTTTGATGAATCTCAAGAAATCAGGTGAGAGATATAGGTAAATCAACGGTTTTAGGTCATTGCGTAGCCGGTCAACCGATGTCGATATTTTTTCCAGCCCGCTAGGCTGAATATTAACTAAATGTGAACGATTCCGCTGTGGGTGAATGGTCCTCTAGTGAAAAGGAGAGAAGTTCCCCGAGTTGCATGGATAAACGGTCCCCGAGCGGAGCCGAGGGGTGGTTCGACTTCGCTCACCAACCGTGGTTTCGACTTCGCTCACCAACCGTGGTTCGACTTCGCTCACCAACCGTGGAGTCGAGGGTGGTCCCTGAGCGGAGCCACAGGGCGGTCCCCGAGCGGAGCCGAGGGGGGGTTATTTCATCTGTGCATCCACCACCGCAATGCGAATCATGTTCAAGATTTCACGTACGCTGCAACCCATCTGAAGAATGTGATAGCTCTTGCGCATTCCCAAAAGCACCGGCCCCGTTACTTCAAGCTCTGCAATTTCTTGCAGCAGCTTGTAGGAGATATTTCCTGCAGCCAGATTGGGGAAGATGAGGGTGTTTACCTTTTGATCTTTCAAGCGGCTGAATGGGAAGTTCTCTTGGAGCATGGTGCTGTTCAATGCGAAGTTGGCTTGAAGCTCACCATCCACGATCAGGTTGGGGTGCTCCTTGTGCAGAATAGCAACTGCCTTCGCAACTTTTTCTGCTTCTTCGCCTTCTGCCGATCCAAAGTTGGAGTAGCTCAGCAATGCAATACGCGGCACAATCTTCATTTTGGAAATGGATTCCGATACGCGCAAGGTTATTTCAACCAAGTCTTCAGCGGTTGGATTGACGTTCACCGTGGTGTCGGCAAAGAACAGCGGCCCTTGCTTCGTTTCAACGATATACATACCGCATACTTTCTTCACTCCAACAGCAGGGCCGATGGTTTGCAACCCGGGACGAATGACGCGGCTGTAGTTGCGCGTCATGCCGCTGATGAGCGCATCGGCCATACCCATCTCCACCATCATGGCGCCGAAGTAGTTTCGGTCGCGCATGGTGCGAATGGCTTCCGATTCGGTGAAGCCTTTGCGCATACGCTTGCTGAACAAGCGCGCACCAAATTCTTCGCGGGTCTTCAACCACTGGTCAGAACGTGGGTCTATTATTTGTGCGCTGTGCAAGTCGAGTTCGTGCTCATCCAACATCCGGCGAATTTTATCTTCATCGCCGAGTAGTATAGGATAAGCTACACCTTCATCGTAGGCTTGTTGAGCTGCTTTCAGGATTTTGTAGTTGTCGCCCTCGGCGAAAACCACCCGCTTAGGGTCTTTGCGCGCACGCTCTGCAATACCTCGTGTGAGCACGTTGTCGCGACCCATTCTTTTTTGCAATTCTGCAGTGTACGCATCCCAATCTTCGATGGTGATTCGTGCTACTCCGCTTTCAATAGCTGCTTTTGCAACAGCAGATGACACCACAGCAATTAATCGCGGGTCGAGTGGCTTCGGTATAATATAGTCTTTCCCGAAGTGAAGGTTTTTCAGGTTATAGGCCTCTATTACTTCTTCGGGAACCGGATGACGGGCCAATTCAGCCAGTGCATGCACGGCTGCAAGTTTCATTTCATTGTTGATGCAACGCGCACGCACGTCGAGGGCGCCGCGGAAAATGAAAGGAAAACCAAGCACGTTATTCACCTGGTTAGGATGGTCGCTGCGGCCGGTAGCCATGATGATGTCTTCTCTCGAAGCAATAGCAATGTCATACGCAATCTCCGGATCAGGATTGGCCATGGCGAACACAATCGGGTTGTCAGCCATTGTTCGCAGAGTATCCGGGGTAATCAGATTGGGTTGTGAAAGTCCCAGAAAGACATCGGCTCCATTCAGCGCATCAGCCAGCGACGTGTATTTATTCTCAGATGCAAAACGCATCTTACGGCTATCGATATCGGTGCGCTCTTTATGCACGAGTCCTTTGGAATCGAACATGAAAACGTTTTCTTTCTTCACTCCCAGAATTTGCATTAGGTCGACACATGAAAGTGCTGCTGCACCTGCACCGCTCACTACAACTCGAACTTCTTCTATTTTCTTCCCTGCAATTTCCAATGCATTTATCAACGCAGCACTCGATATAATGGCTGTGCCGTGCTGGTCATCGTGCATGATGGGAATGTCCAGCGCCTCTTTCAATTTCTCTTCAATCTCAAAGGCCTCAGGCGCTTTAATATCTTCTAAGTTGATACCTCCAAACGTGGGTGAAATATTCTTGACAGTATTCACGAATTCATCTACATCGGTCGCTTTCACCTCGATATCCATTCCATCGATGTCCGCGAAAATTTTGAAGAGCATGCCTTTACCTTCCATTACAGGCTTGCTGGCTTCCGGACCCAGGTTGCCTAGTCCGAGAATGGCGGTTCCATTCGAAATGATAGCCACCAAATTTCCTTTGGCAGTGTACTTATATACATCCTCCGGATTTTCTGCAATGGCCAATACAGGCTCTGCAACACCGGGTGAATAAGCAAGTGCTAAATCGCGCTGCGAACTGTGAGGCTTCGTTGGAATGATTTCCAATTTCCCTTTGCGCCCCGATGAATGATAATCCAGCGCTTCTTTCTTACGAATCTGACTCATACCAAAAAAATAGGGGACGAAGATAGTCGTCCCCTGATTGATCAAATACGGTAAAGGTCTCTTTACTT
>JBIKSC010000096.1:0-8910 GCA_044348775.1 Flavobacteriales bacterium
TTTTATAAATGGCAAAAGTTACATTTGACGAATTGCTGGATGCAGGTGTGCATTTCGGACACCTCAGCCGCAAGTGGAATCCAAACATGGCTCCTTACATCTTCGGTGAGAAGAAAGGAATCCATATTATCGATTTGAACAAGACTGTAGTGAAGCTTGATGAAGCTTCTGCTGCATTGAAGCAAATCGCGAAATCAGGCAAGAAGATTCTCTTCGTTGCTACAAAGAAACAAGCTAAAGATATCGTATCTGAGAAGGTAAGCGCTATCGGCATGCCGTTCGTTACTGAGCGCTGGCCCGGTGGTATGTTGACCAACTTCGTTACCATCCGTAAGGCGGTTCGTAAGATGTCTTCTATCGAGAAGATGGAGCAAGACGGAACTGCTGCTACTCTCAGCAAGCGTGAACGTTTGCAATTGAACCGTACGCTTCAGAAGATGATGAAGACGTTAGGTTCTATTTCCGATATGAATCGTGTACCTGCTGCAGTGTTCGTAGTTGATATCATGAAAGAACACATTGCAGTAGCTGAAGCCAAGCGCCTAGGTATTCCTGTGTTTGCTATGGTTGATACCAACAGCGATCCACGCAAAGTAGACTTCGCTATTCCTTCAAATGATGATGCTACCAAGAGCATTGCTAAAATCCTCGACGTAGTGATTGAAGGCATTGCAGAAGGCTTGGCTGAGCGCAAGACCGATAAGGACAAGGAAGGCAGCGAAGAAGCTAAGGGCAAGAAGTCAAAGGCTGAAGCGTAATTCGCGTTCCGAACATCCTTAACAAGAAGTTCACTTCTGTTTGAATTCATATTCAAACGGAAGCAACACATTTGTCAAACCAATCAAAAAATAAAACCATGAATATTACAGCTGCAGACGTGAATAAGCTCCGCCAGATGACTGGTGCGGGTATGATGGACTGCAAAAAAGCCCTTACTGAGGCGAATGGCGACTTCGATGCCGCTATTGATTTACTCCGCAAGAATGGTCAGAAGGTCGCCGCGAACCGTGGCGATCGTCAGGCGTCAGAAGGTGTTATTCTCGCTAAGCTTGCCGACGGTGGGAAGACAGGCGTAATGATTGCCCTTAATTGCGAAACCGACTTCGTTGCGAAGAATGCTGATTTCGTTGCCGTGGCTAATAACATTCTAGATTCTGCTATTGCCGGCAAGCCAGGCTCGTTGGAAGATTTGAAAGCATTGAACTACACGGGTAGTGATTTGACTATCGGCGATAAGATTGTAGAAGAAATTGGTAAGATCGGTGAAAAGATTGAGCTTTCACACTTCAGCGTTGTAAAGGCTGAGCAAGTGTATGCTTACAATCACCCTGGTAACAAACTCGCTGCTGTAGTTGGTTTCAACAAGGTAACTCCAGACGATATGGCGAAGGATGTAGCAATGCAAGTTGCAGCTATGGCTCCTGTAAGCGTTGATGAGAGCTCTGTTCCTGAAGATGTAAAGCAGAAGGAAATTGAAATCGGTAAGGAGCAAGCCATGAATGAAGGTAAGCCTGCTGAAATGGCCGAGAAGATTGCAATGGGTCGTTTGAACAAGTTCTTCAAGGAAAGCACCTTGTTGAACCAGGAGTTCATCAAAGACAGCAAGCTTTCAGTTTCTCAGTACTTGAAGACTGCAGACAAAGATTTGACTGTAACAGAATTCAAGCGTTGCGCATTGGCGTAATCGTTTGGTCAAATAGAAATGAAAAAGGGTCGCCGATGGCGGCCCTTTTTTGTTTTTCTTATACTGATAACTTGTTGTGGAGAACTGATTAAGCCAACGGCTGTTCGCATCTATTGTCGATTATTTTCGCCTTATGAAGATAATCGTGCCGATGGCGGGTATGGGCAAGCGCCTGCGCCCGCACACCCTCACCACCGCCAAGCCGCTGCTGCCCATTGCGGGTAAGCCTATTGTGCAGCGCCTCGTGGAAGATATCGTGTCCATCAGCGACCAGAAGGTAACAGAAATCGCCTACGTGGTGGGTCGCTTTGGTGAAGAAGTGGAGCGTCACCTCATTCAGGTGGCTGAGTCGCTCGGCGCAAAGGGAACCATACATTACCAAGACAAAGCCCTTGGTACGGCTCATGCCATTCTATGCGCACAGAGCGCGTTGAAAGGTCCGGTAACCGTGGCGTTTGCTGACACATTGTTTCGTGCAGACTTCAAACTCGACACCTCCAAGGACGGAGTGTTGTGGGTCCAGAAAATTGAAGACCCGCGCCAGTTTGGTGTGGTGGTGCTCGATGAAAACGGCGTTATTACTGAATTCAAGGAGAAGCCGCAAGAGTTCGTTTCTGATTTGGCCATGATTGGCATTTACTATTTCAATGATGGAGAATGGTTGCGTGATGAGCTTCAATACCTCATCGACAACAACATTATGAATGGTGGTGAATATCAACTGCCTGACGCCTTGCGCAACATGGTAAAGAAGGGCGCACAGTTTACACCTGGCGCCGTGCAAGATTGGATGGATTGCGGCAACAAAGACGCAATGGTCGATACCAACACAAAATATTTGGGCTACAATGCCGATAAGGATTGGGTGAGTGCCGATGTGAAAATAGAGAACAGCGTTATCGTGCCCCCCTGCTTCGTGGGCGCCGGTGCGGTGATTAAAAACAGCGTTGTTGGGCCGGGTGTTTCGTTGGGTGATGGTGCAGTGGTGGAAGGCACGGTTATCAAAAACAGCATCGTGCTTCCGGGTGCGCACATCCACCATGCGAATTTGAACAACTCCATGATTGGCACACATGCACGCCTAAGTGGAAAACCATCCGATCTGAGCTTGGGCGATTATTCGGTTATCAAAGATTAAGTGTTGACCAGATCCATCACATACCTCCTTTGTTTGCTGCTTCTGTTGGCGGGTTGTAAGTCCTCCAAAGAAGCCGGCGCATCTCGTAACGGAGAGTCGGGTGAGGTGGAACCGGAGCAATTGAACCCAACTGTCGATACGCATTTCCAGGAAGTGTTTTTCAAAGCACAGCTCGAAAAGGCAAAGGGAAATAAAGCCAAAGCGCACGAGCTATTTGTACAGTGCGTCGGTCTCGAGCCGCGCAATGCTGCGGTGCATTATGAAGTGGGTAAATATGAATTGAGTGAACTGAACAATGCAGCTGAGGCATTGACACATGCGAAGATTTGTGTGGAATCAGACCCGCAAAACGCTTGGTATCAGCAGCTCCTCGCACAGTCGTATGCATCGCTATCCAAGTATGACGCGGCCATAAAAGCATTTCGTGAAGTGGTGCGACTGAGCCCCGACAATTACGAAATGATGTATGAATTGGCCAATGTGCAGTTGTATGCGAATAAGCAGCAAGACGCCATTTCAACCTATGATTTACTTGAAAGCAAGACGGGCATCTATGAAGAGTTGAGCATACAAAAGCATTTGTTGTATGAGCAATTGAAGCAGTATGATAAGGCAGGTCTGGAACTTGAACGACTTGCAGAGCAATATCCTGAAGAACCCCGTTACTGGGGCATGGCAGCTCAGTTTTACCAACGCTACAACTTGAAAGATAAGGCAGTGTTTGCGCTGCAAAATATGGTGAAGGCCGACCCGAATAATGGTCAGGTACACTGGCAACTGTCGGAGTATTATGCAACCCAGGGTGACGAGAAGCGCTCATACGAAGAGTTGAAACTTGCGTTTGGCACCACCGATGTACCCATCGATCAAAAGGTAATGGTGCTGATGCGTTACTACACGCTCACTCAGCAGCGCCCTGATCGTTTGCCGGATGCATACGCGCTGTTGGAACTTACCGAGCAAATCCACTCGAATGAGGCAAAAGCATTTGCGATGTATGGCGATTTTTTGGCCCGCGAAGGCAAACTGAAGGAAGCTTTACAGAAATATAAACGCGCACTAGAGTTAGGTGCGTCTATGAGTTTAATCTGGAAACAAGTGTTAGAGTTGGAGGCTGAGCTATCGGATTTTGAAACACTTTCCAAGGACGCACCTAAGGCGCTAGAACTTTATCCGTTGGTGCCTGAGTTTTACTACTTCAATGGCTTGGCTCAGCAACAGCAAAAGAATCCCGCTAAAGCAGTGGATGCTTTTGTGATGGGCAAAGAGCTTGTGCTTGATAATCCTGTTCTATTGAAACGGTTTTATGCTTCTCTCGGAGAATCTTACAATGCGCTGAAACAGTATGAAAAGTCGGACGCAGCATTCGAAGAGGCGTTGCGCATTGACCCTTCCGATGTGTTCGTGATGAATAATTTTGCATACTATCTAGCTGTGCGCAAAGTGAAGCTCGATACCGCAGCCAATCTTTCGGCGCGCTCCAATGAGTTGCAGCCCGGCATGGCCTCCTTCGAAGACACATACGCATACGTGCTATTCCGTCAGGGAAAACATGAGGAGGCTTTGGTGTGGATGAAGAAGGCGATGGCACATGGTGAAGTTTCAGCTGATATGCATGAGCACATGGGCGACATTCTGTTTCATTTGGGTAAAACGGATGAAGCGGTGAACGAGTGGAAACAAGCCGCCTCTAGACCGGGTGCAAGTGCTACGGTGAGTGAAAAAATCAACCAACGACGTTATATCGATTGAAAGCGCACACCAGCATACCTCTCACAAATTTTCCGTGTAAGGAAGCACTGCTGCGCGTCTACCGCCCGATGAATCGTTCGGTCTTGCTGTTTGTTACTGCGCTGCTCACGCTGTTACTCACTGCATGCAAGACAACCGAGCGTGTTGCCAAGGAAAAGGCAGTGAAAAACCGAACAGCAGGTTTTGTATTGAAGCGCTACAATGAGTCGCGTTTCGATTATGATTGGCTAGGCATGAAGGTAGACGCCGATTTTGGAACAGAAACGGAGTCGAGCGGATTCAAGGCCACCATTCGCATGCGCAAGGACAGTCTGATTTGGGTGTCCATCACACCGGCTCTTGGTATCGAAATGATTCGCGTGATGATTACCCCCGATAGTTTGAAGTACCTCTCGAAAATTCCGGATAATAAGTTTTATTACCTCGGCACATTTGAGGATGTAAACAAGCTCGTAGGAATTGACTTCGATTTTGAGATGCTTCAGCAGTTATTGGTAGGAAACGCAATAGGCCTGGAGAAGGACGAGAAGCGTTTCCGCAGTGAAGTGGAAGGCGACGACTATTTACTTATTTCGAAGTATCGTCGCAAGGTGCGTCGAATGGTTGGTGTTGATGATCGGAAATTGGAGAGCGATACCATTTTAGTGAACCCCGATGATCCGCGCTACCAGCGCTCTATGCGCAAAACCGAGGATACCGACGATTTGATTGTGTCGCGCTATTGGTTTGAAGCTGCAGAGTTTCGTTTAATCAAATCGGTGTTCAACGATTTATTGCGCCAAAGAACGCTGGAGGTTTCATATTCAGATTTTCAGCCGAATGATAAGCAATTTTATCCGGCGAAATGTCGTTTGACTATTTCAAGTACGCAGACGAAACAAGTGTTGAATTACGAAATAACCAAGTTGTCATCAGGCAAGTCATACGAGTTTCCGTTTGACATTCCTGACGATTACGCTCGAAGAGATACATTGTAACAGGCTATGGAGAAGCAAATACAACGTTCAAGCGCGCTGTGGCTAACATTTGCCATGGTGATTTTTTTCTTGCTTGCGGTCCCCGTGTGGCAAGGTGTTGCGCAATCGAAGAAGGATTTGCAAAAGCAACGCGATGACATAAACAATAAGATTGAGCAAACCAAGAAGATGATTCGCGATTCGGAGCGGCAACAGAAGTCGACCATTCGTCAAGTGCAATTATTGAATGAGCAGTTGGCCTTTCGCGAGCAATTGATTGGAAATCTGAATAATGATATACATACAATCGATGGTGAGATAAAGCGTAAAAATCACTACATCGGCGAAATGGAAGGACAGGTAAATCAGATGAAGGAGGAATACGGTCGTATGATTTACAACGCATTTCGACAGCGTACGAGCTACGACAAGCTCATGTACATTTTTGCGTCGGCCGATTTTCACCAGGCCTATAAGCGATTGAAGATGACACAGCGATATGCCGATGCGCGCAAGAAGCAGGCATTTATGATTCTTGGTAAGCAGGAGGAGATAAAGTCGAGTGTCGATGAGTTGGAGCGCGACAAAACCAGCAAAGCGCAATTGGCCGATGCCAAGGAGCGCGAGCGGCTGGAAGTGGAGGCCGACAAAACAGAGCAACAGCAGCGCCTTCAGTCGTTGAAGAAGGAGGAGGGCAAATTGCGCAAACAGCAAGACAAGCAGAAGGCTGATCGTGATAAGTTAACCGCACGAATTCAATCTGTAATCGCAGAGGAGATTCGCAAGGAGAACGCGAAGAAGATGGAGGAGGAAAGGAAGGCTGCAGCAGCGCTTGCAGCGAAGGAGGCCGCGGCTAAGAAGACTTCAACAACTGCAGCAGCAACAGGAACGACCACAGCTGCAAAATCTACAACAGCAGCCGCTCCTGTTGCAGAAACGGCAAAGAAGACAACTGCAATGGCCTTGGCGCCGGAGACAGTGCTCGTGAACAAGGACTTTGAAAAAAACAAAGGCGCCTTGCCTTGGCCGGTGAGTGCGGGTGTTATTACATCACACTTTGGCACACATGCGCATCCTTCGTTGGCGCAGGTTACCATTAACAACAAGGGGGTTGATTTTACGACGGATAAAAATGCCTCTGCACTTGCTGTGTTCAGCGGTAAGGTGACATCCATCTTCAACATACCGGGTGCAGGTCAAAACGTAATTGTGACCCATGGATCTTACAAGACGGTTTACTCAGGTTTGGAAACAGTGTCGGTGAAAATTGGCGACGCGGTTACAGCCAAACAAAAGTTAGGTACTATCATGTACGATGGCGAAGATTACACGCTGCATTTCGAGGTATGGAAGGTGGGCGCAGAGGCGGGCTCAGCGCAGAATCCGGAGTTATGGATTAAGAAGCGGTGAGTTAGTTAAGGCTTCAAACAATCTCAACGTAACCCAAAAAGTGAGAATATTGGGTTATCACCGTTATATATCACCCATGCCCAGACGCACATAGCATGAATTCGCTGCGTGTTCAATTGATTTCTTGATGGATGTTACTCGTTGTTCAATGCGCTAAAACCTTTGATTTATCGGGTGATATAAGCATTGAACAGTGTTCATTTCGGATGTTTCAAGCACTTGTGCCATAGCGGCAATTGGCTATTTACTCAGCAGTTTATTCATCTGAATTTTGTTTTCGCTTTTCGATGATGAAATCGAGTGCGCCACGAATTTTACATACCTGGATGTAATCTGATGAAATTTTTTAATTGTACTATTACTGATTTCTTGTTTTCAGATGGGGGCCATGTAAACAAGCTCAACTGCATGTGAAACCCCATTGCCGGTTGCTGCCGGCATTATAAGCGCGTGGGCTGGATGGACTGCGAGTTCGCTCGGCGCTGATTGCAACGATTCGAATCCGAATATAAATTCAGGAGCAACAGAAATTTATGTCGCCAAAAAAAGGGCTCCGAAAGGGGCCTTTTTCTTGGCGAAGTGCCGTTCACTCAACCACTATAACGGGCGCTTGCAGCAGGCGACGGAATCATTTTAGCAATCGAATTGCTTCAAGTAGTTCTGCTTTTTTCCTTCGTGAAACTTCAAGTGTTGTCTGATCGGTAGTTACGACATACCCCCCTTCTCCACGGATGTAGCGCTCCACAAAGCCCAGGTTAACGATGTGCGCATGGTGTATTCTGAAAAATCCTCTACCACACAGTGCATCATCATATTCTTTCAATGTTTTTGAGCATGTGAGCTTTTTACCGCCATCCATGTGAATATGGGTGTAATTGGAGTCTGCTTCAAGACGCACAATTTTAGATGTTTCGACGAGCAGCACGCCGTCCGCGGTGCTTACCGAAACTTTGCTGAGCTTGTGTGATTGACTCTTGATTTCGTGCAGAGCCGCTTCAATACGCTCAATCCTCGCACTCACGTTTGTTGCGATTTGTTTTTCAGCCTTCTCGACAGCAGCTTGAAGTTCTATTCCGTCAATCGGCTTGAGCAGATAGCTGATTGCTTTTGTTTTGAATGCACGAATGGCAAATTGCTCATATGCTGTTGTGAATATGACGTTGGACGTAATTCTCGGAATGGCATCCAGTAGCTGAAAGCCATTCATACCGGGCATTTCAATATCGAGAAAAACAACTTGCGGATCATCGTGGTTGGTAAGCCATTCGACGGCATCTGCCGGTTTGTGAATCAACGCAAGAACCTCAACATGAGGGCAAAAGTGTGCCAGAAGTGATTGCAGCATTTTGGCACTGTTTTTTTCATCGTCGATGATAATGCAGCTAATCTTTTTCATTGTGTAGTAGATAATGCAGGGATTATAATCTCGACGCGCGTTCCCATGGCGATGCCCCTTGCGTCGAAGAGATCATGAAACTCAAACTCGATAGGATGCTGATGCTTTTGCGCCTTGTTGTGCAATTGAAGTCGCTCACGTGTAATAGACAATCCATGACTTTGGTGTTCATCCTCCGAAAATTGGTGCAGTTCATTGGCCTTTTTACGACCGATGCCATTGTCCCTAACGCTGCAAAATATAGATTGCTCGCGTCTTTCCAGATGAATACTGATAAATCCGTCGTCAGTGGTTTTCGGCAAGACGCCGTGGAGTATTGCGTTCTCAACAAAAGGCTGAATAATCATGGGCGGAATCATGGTAGTTAAGGTTTCCAGTTCAGGGTCAATAACAATTTCATAGTTGAACCTATCTTGAAAGCGAATCATTTCCAGATCAAGATAAAGCTTCAGCGTTTCAAGCTCTTTCAACAGGCTGATGTGGTCTTCTTTGGAATTGTCAAGCACATTACGCATCAATTTTGAAAAACGGGAAAGCAATGAATGAGCCGTTATCTTATCCTGTTCCAGGATAT
>JBIKSC010000097.1:0-8905 GCA_044348775.1 Flavobacteriales bacterium
AGCGGTTCTTTGAGTGTGAGGTCGCAGAACTGTTTCGGATTGAGCGCAGCACGCACGATTACGGTGTACAATATTCCGGGTACCCCGGGTACTATAGCCGGTTCAGCTAACAATATATGTTCTGGTACTGTGTTGACCTACAGTGTGGCTGCGGTTCCGGGTGCATCGAGTTATACATGGACAGCACCTGCCAACACGACGATTATGTCGGGTCAGGGCACCAACAGTATCTCACTGAGCATTGGAGGTAGCTTCACAACAGGCACCTTGTCGGTTCGTGCGGTGAGCAGTTGTGGTCAGAGTGCAGCACGCACACTGGGCTTAAGCAAGAATCCTGCAACGCCATCGGCGATGGTGGGTCAGATCAGCAACTTGTGTGGAGGTGGTCAGTTTACGTATTCAGTAACTGCGGTCAGCGGCGCTACAAGCTATCAGTGGACAGTTCCAACGGGCTGCACGATAGCCACCAACAATGGCAACTCGATTGTAATGAATGTGCCTAGCACATTTACCACAGGAACGCTGAGTGTGCGTGCATTCAACAGTTGCGGTGGCAGTTCGCTTCGCAGTGTTTCCCTCACTCGTTTGCCTTCTGCACCTGCCAGCATTACAGGACCTGCATCGGTTTGTCCGAATCAGGTAGGTGTAGTATTTACTACTCCTGCAGTAACGGGTGTAACGCAGTTGTGGACGGCTCCGACCGGAGCTACCATCACAGCAGGTCAGAGCACCACGAGCATGACGTGCAACTGGGGTACTGCGGCCGGTAGTGTTACGCTGCGAAGCGTGAATGCCTGCGGACAGAGTTCGGCACTTAGCAAGTCAGTAACGCTGTTGACGTGCATGGAAGAGGAAGGAGGTGCGCCGATAGAGACGCGCTCAGCCGATTTGAATGTGTATCCGAACCCGAACACCGGTCAATTTACCATTCGTGCAACCAACGGTGGTAGCTATCAATTGCTCAACGGAATGGGACAATTGCTTGAATCATTTACGCTTGGCGGCCAGCAGCCGATGAGCAAAGATGTTCAAGGTCTGAGTGCCGGTGTGTACTTCATCCGCAATGTGAAGGATGGAGTGATGGAGAGAGTGGTTGTGACAAATGACTAGTAACAAATGACTAGTGACAAATGGCGAGTGCGCTATTTTAAAACATCTTAAGTTACAGATTATTCAGTAGTATATCGAAAAGGTCCGCTTTGATTTTCCAAAGCGGGCCTTTTTTATTCGCCATTCGCCACTCGCCATTTGTCATTAGTCATTCGCCCTTAATTTTGCAACATGCAATTCAACCGTGGCGATCGTGTAAAGTTTCTCAATGACTCCGGTGAAGGAATCGTGGTTGCTTTTCCTTCCAAAGGATGGATATTGGTGGAGGATAGAGAAGGGTTTACCTATGAACACCGGGAGGAAGAACTCGTGCTAGTTGGAAATCGGCTGAAAGAGGATGAGAAGTACGACACCACTCAGCCTGACATTGTGGACGTCGTTGAGCGCAACATCGATCGCAACTTTGCACGCAAGGCTGCCGCAGAATTTAAGCTTCTATATAAAAATAAAGATGCCTCCAACGTCAAAAGAAAGGGGGAGGTCATGGAGATCGATCTCCATATTCACGAATTGCTGGACACTCATTCAGGTATGTCGAACAGCGAGATCATTGCCATTCAGCTAGAGCATTTTGAGCGCACGCTGCGCATTGCAGAGAATAAGAAAATGCAGCGTGTAGTGTACATTCATGGCATAGGCCAGGGCGTACTTCGGGCAGAAATCCGAAAGATGCTCCACCAGTATTACCCGCACTGTGAGTTTATGGACGCACCCTATGCGCATTACGGATACGGCGCGACGGAGGTGAGGATTAGGCCGAACCTTAGATAGTGGATTGGGAGCTGATTACGGATTACGGATTACGGATTACGGATTACGGATTACGGATTACGGATTACGGATTACGGATATTGTAGCAATAATGAAACGAAGGAAGGTATAAATTATTCAGGTAGAAATTGAAAGGCCCGCTTTGATATTTCAAAGTGGGCTTTTTTATTTACAATGCTCCATTCTCCATTCTCAAGTCGCAGCCCTGGTATGCGGTACTCAGTTCCAAGTCACCATTTTCCTCCCTCCTAAAAAAAAAAGGGCCGCCAATTGGCAGCCCTTTCAATTTTGCAATTCAAGTGCGATTATTCAATCACTACTTTGCGCGTAGCTGTTTGATTGCCGCGTACAACTTGCAACTGGTAAATGCCTGATGCAAGGTTCGCAACGTTCAAACCGTGTGTGTTTGCACCGGTAGTGCTGTTGACTTGTTGATTCAATACTACACGGCCTGTTTGATCCATCAACTGAATGCTCATAGTTGAATTGATGTTGGACGTGAAAGAAATCGTCAAATCAGTATTGGCAGGGTTTGGATAGAACTCCATATCCGTAATACCGGACAATTCATTAATTCCTGCAATGATGGCCTGGACTTCAGCGCGGTCGCTTGCGCATGAGAAATCAGGCGCTTGTACGTTCCAGTCATAGAAGTAGTAGTAGTAGTTATCAGTATCACCACCGCTTACGTTGGTATTGGTGATTGTTACCAAGTTTCCAATGGCGTAAGGGAAGTCGAATGGATTTGCGAGATCCTTATCGCGCCACAACAATGGGTTGTTACCTACCAAACGCAAACCGTATCCGCTACCGGCCGGTACAAAGAAGTCGAGGGTTACAACTGATTCGCCATCCGGGATGGTGAATGTGCCGGTAGCAATCGTAGCACCTGCGGCGTCAACAACAGCAATTGTGCGGTCTGCAGCGCCATCAGCGAATACCTTCACCGTATTAATAATCACGTCTTCATTGGCATCAAAGCGCAAGAAGTATGTTGAGTTTGTTTGATATTGCCCATCATTATTAATCGTTTGCTCTGTTTTGCCTCCATTTGCTTGGTCACCCGGTGTTGTGTTCGCGTCTTGAACCCAATACGATGTGGTAGCAGTGAGAGCAGGAGTGGTAAAGCTGTTTCCTACAGCAATAGGAGTGTTAGCAGTTGCTGTTTCAAACCACTCAACATTTGTTCCTCCCGTAACAGTGAATGTCGCAGTTTCACCTGCATTGATGGTGATGTTCGAAAGACTCGGTACAGAAGGTGTAGATGAAACTTCCACTTCAATAGGTTCTGAAGTGCTTTCGCCGCATTGGCCTACTACCTGAACGGTGTAAGATCCGGCTTGGGCGGCTTCAATAGACTGTGTGGTAGCTCCGTTGCTCCAGAGGTAAGAAATTCCTTGGTTCGCAGTAAGAACGACAGTGGAGTTGTCACAAATGTGAGTGTCTCCTTGGGCTAGAATAGCTGCAGGAGAATTAGGAACAAGGGTAACAGCAATGCCTGTTGTGATAGCTAAACAGCCCTCTGCGCTAGTGGCAGTCGCAAAATAGTTGCCTGGTTCTGAAACGGTAATTGATTGACCTGTTTGTCCGTTGTTCCATTCATATGTCAAGGCACTATTCGATGCCTGAAGCGTCACAGAACCACCTTCGCAGAACTGCGTGCTGCCAATCGCAACGAGTGTTGGGGCATCCAATAGACATGGGCTTTCGGCCAAATTGTGGAATGTATTAATGCTTGGATTATCAAGAACGGTTTCCAAACCCGAAGGCCAGTAAATCGTTACTTGATCAACTGTATTTGCTGTACCAAGGCCGAAATGACACTTGAACGTATTGGTAATTCCGTAGCTCTCGCCTGCACGAATTTCACGAATCTGAGTTCCGAATGCACCGGTAATTTCAACGATTGCACCTACAGCGTCTTTGTTGCTGGCAATACCTTCCAAATCAAAACTAATCCAGTTGTTGTTACCACCATTATTGATGAAGATACGATCTGGATTTGAGTTATCGGCTTCTACGTATCCATTGCCATAGCTTGCATACACATCCAAGTAACCGTCGTTGTTCAAGTCTCCGATGCCAAAGCTGTGCATTACATCGCTGTACATGAATGTGTTCTGAATGCGTGTGAAGGTGAAGTCGCCATCGTTGTGATAGTAATCGTGGCTGCCACCTGCGTGAATCAAGTCAAGGAAACCATCGTTATCGAAATCGTGGAATTTACCTTGAAGGAAGAATCCTGAATACTGCAAACCTGATCCTTCAGTGCGATTGGTGAAGAATCCTGTTCCGTCATTCTCATAGATTTCCAATGTGTTGCTGTGGGTGGTCAAGAAGCAATCGAAGTCGCCGTCGTTGTCAACATCAGCAAAGTCGCTTGTCCATGATTGTTCCAAATTAACCAGTCCGCGCTCTTGTGCATAGGAGACACCTGTTGCAGGGTTGGAATGGTCGAAAGTGCCATCTCCGTTGTTGATGACTAAGATATTGGTGCGACGAGCGTCGTAAGGGTCACTAACGAATTGACGACACTTGGCAATAAAAAGATCAGTATCCCCATCACGATCGAAGTCTGTCCATACGGAACCGTAGTTACCGCTATTGTCATTTCCTCCTTGTACTTCAGGGTAAAATACCATGTCCATCATATAGGTTCCGTTGATGAAAGAACCGGTGCCGGTGTTTTCCATGATTACGTTGTGACCATCGTCGTGGCAAAGGAAGCCATCTAGAAAACCATCATTGTTCACATCTACCAAGTTACAACCTTGGGTGAATATGGAAGCCCAAGCATAATCAACCACCTCATAGTTGCCCGGACCATCGATGAGCACAATGTGCACATCGTCATAGCTTCCGCCGCACATCACGTCTTTGTGGCCATCATTGTCCACATCACCGATGCACATGCCCCATTGTCCCTCACCGCTTACCGCTCCCAAATAACTTACCGAGAAACTTCCGTCGGCTTGCTGGTAGGCAATCGATAAATCGCGGCTGTTGTCGAGAATAACGATGTCATCCAATCCGTCATTGTTCATGTCGGTTACTCCGGTGCATCCACCCGAGTTGTAGGCCGAGGTAATCAGCGAAGTGTTCATCGTGAACGTCTGTGCTGAACCCCACAAAGCCATTGAGAAAAAAAGCGAAATCGCGTAAATTTTTTTCATGGATTAAAAAATCAAATTTGGTTTTAAAATTTTCCTTGGGATATAATGGTGACGAAAGTACAACATGCCGCCACTTTACCCTGCTAGCGTAAAACAAACATTTCATTCTAAATCTTGGGTTTGTTTGTTTCTTAAAGCAAAACTCAAAGTGGTCTTAAACAGTTCACTCACTTAAAGTTTTAGTCTCCACAGGGTGCCGTTTTTAGTGTTGATTCCAATCGTTTTACCTGTCTTTTCTAAATCGATCAGCGCTGCATTGCTCTTTTCTAGCGATGTATTAGTGAAGACACTTAATTCTTTTGCTGTGAGACTATTAAAGGGTTTGAAGTAAACGAGTGCATCAGTGCTTAAAGAAGCTGCTTTGACATCCGGAGCGAGACGTTTGATACTGGCTTCGAATTCTTCATAACCACGAAATCCATAAACGGTGAGTCTATTGCCATTGGCGTCGTTGAAGAATACAGTGGGGAATCCTCGCACCCCCATTTGGCGGGCCTTGAGCAAATCCTGTTCAAAAAGCGATATCGCTTTTCCCTTCGAGTCTGCCTCGAGTTGCTTGGCGTCGAGTCCTGCCCAGGTGGCTGCCTCGGCTATTAATTCAGGTCGCGTTATGTTTTTAGCTTCGATAAATACCATTTCACGCAGTCTGCGCAAGAAAAGAATGGCCTTATCCTGATCCTGCATTTGTGCCGCTTTGAACGCAATTGATGGCGGATAGGAAGAGGGCAGGGGATCTTTCAACCACACATCACCGACCATTGGCATGCCATAGTAATGGCTAACTTCCTCCCAGTGGTGGTAAACGTCGGCGGGTTTGGTGATGCCGCCTCCATTGAAGCCTTCCCACGAGGGTAGGAGACCACCCATGCAATATTCGATTTCGATATAGTTACCATATTCCATTTTCATCCGACGAAGCTGAGGTTCAATGCCCCAGCATGATGAGCAAATAGGGTCGGTGAAATAGATGATCTTAACCGCCTTGTCGGTTGTCGATTCATGAGTGTTGTTTTCAGCGTTAACACCGGTTGACGGTATTTCGCAAACGCCTTGTTTGGGGTCGCACAAAAGTGGGTTGGTTGATGTTTCTTGTGACATGTGTGATGGTGTGTTTTGGCAGCTGGTGCCCATAGTTAGGGCAAGTATTAGTGTGCCAAGAGCAATGAGTTGTTTCAAGGGATAAGTGGGTTAATTCATCGTTGGAGGTTCGTAGCTCGGTGCAATGTTCTTAATCGGCTTAGTCGATTTTAGATACGCAAAAATAGCTTTCAATTCTTCGTCGGTCATGGCTTTGTAGAATTGCCAAGGCATCGGTGGCAAGAGTGGTCTCGACAGACCTTTTAGTTTTCCTTCACGAATGCAGTTTATGAACTGCTGTTCACTCCACATTCCGATGCCTGTTTCATCACCGGTGATGTTTGGCGCATAGGTTGTGCCCCAGGGACCAACCCATGCTGTAAGCATATCGGTTACGGCTAATCCACGTTTGGCCATATCGGCGCGGTCTACTGCTGGAGCGGGCATTGTTGACGGGTGGCCGGAGAGCCAAAGAGAACTATCGGGCTCTGGGCCATTGGCGGTCATTTTTTTGGGAGTGTGGCAGTCGTTACAAGCGCATACAGTAACGAGGTGCTCACCGAAAAGCTCGGCCGATGCATAACCGCCATAGGATGCGGTCTCTTTAGCGGTTATTAATTCTTTTTTAGATTCAGCTGGTGTGCTGGAGCATTGAATGAAGAAGAGCCCCATGGCTAATACGGCCAATGAGCTAAGTGCTTGCCATTTTTTCATAGGAAGTTGGTTTTGGTAATTAAGGTTACCAAATATAACCAAATCGGCATTAAAAATTAAGGAATGAATTAGATTCTATGCTCAATCGCTGACATAAAATCAGCTATAAGCTGTTTTAGTTCCTGACTGTTCCATCGCAAAGGGCAATCGAGCAATAGTAACGACTTCAGATAAGAGATAAAAATCACTTCTTCATCATTGCGCTCGCATTGGCGCACCACGACTCAGGACCACCGGCAGCATAACCTGTTTGTCCCAGTGGATTGAAGTTAACGGAACCATCTTGCTGAACTTGCGGTGTAACCAAATGAACTGTCGGATAGCCTTGAACTTGAAACACCTGTTGCAACGTTTGATTTTGCTGACGAATCTCTTCCGGAAGTTGCTTCTTGCGAGGGTAATCCAACTCCACCAGTACCACATTCTCCTTAGCCCATGTAGTAAAATAGGGCGTCTGAAAAACTTCCTTCTGCAATCGAATGCACCAGCCGCACCAATCGCTTCCGGTAAAGAAAAGAAACATGGGTTTGTTTGTTTCCATCGATTTTTGAATGGCAACATTAATATCGGTATACCATACTTGTGTCTGATGGTCTTGTGCGTTTGAGCCAAGGGTTAAAAGGCAAAGTGCCAACGAGAAAAGCAATGTCTTCATGTTTCAAAGATAGGTTTTTTCAAGAATGCACAAAGGCTAGTTTTATTTTACCTCCTGCATCAATTTGCGAATGAGCGGCGAAATGAGAATAAGAACAACACCTGCAATGAGCGCATACCAAGCGAAATCATAGTAGCCTTGCGTGTAAATGTGAAGCTTCTCTACAGGCGAGGCGCTTTCATCGGGTGATATGCTCGCGCCAAATAAACCCGCCACGTATTGTCCATAAGCACTGGCCAAAAACCACATACCCATCATGAAGCCTTGTAAACGGTCGGGCGCCAGCTTGGTCATAATCGACAGTCCGATAGGCGAGAGGCAAAGCTCTCCAAGGGTTACCGCGAAGTATGCAAAGGTGAACATGTCGAGCGACGAAATACCATTGGCATCCGCAAAGAAACGCCCGGTGAAGAACAGCATATAGCCTGCGCCCAAAAACAAGAAGCCGATACCGAATTTCACCACCGTGTTGGGCTCCATACCGCGCTTAGCAAGCCACACCCAAATCGTTCCGGCCACGGCAGCAAAGGCAATAACGAAGGCCGAATTCGCAGAGTTGTTTATGCCGTTTGGATCTAAGTGAATCATGCCGAGAAGTTCATCGCTCAGGTGATTGGCAGCATATAAACTCAGTGAGCCTCCGGCTTGTTCGAAGATGGCCCAGAACACAATTGAGAAGAAGATAAAGAACAAGGCCGCCACCAGTTTTTTTGCTTCGGCCGCGCTGCCTTTGGTCATTTCATATCCCAAATAAAGTAGGCTGAACGGACCAATGAGGTACATGAAGTAATCGGTGTAAACGGTATTGGCCACCATAATCATAATGGCGGGAATAGCTAACAAACCACCTGCATAAACGGCAATGTCCTGCCATACCCACGTTTTACCAACGGCGCTTTTCAAAGGAGAAAGACCAATAGGCCCCATCTGATGGCGCGTGCGTGTGAAGGTTATTAAGCTAATAGTCATAACCACTGCAGCCAATCCGAAGGCCACGTTCCAAGTCAAGTCTGCGGGAACGATACCTGATAGAAAGTCTCCTTTTCCAATGGCGATGCAGAAGTAACCGCCCAACAATGCTCCGACGTTGATACCAGCATAGAACAGGGAGAATCCGTCATCACGTCGGCTGTCGCCTTGCTTATACAACTGGCCCACCATGCTCGAAATGTTCGGCTTGAAGAATCCGGTACCCACCACGTTAAAGGCAATCCCTAAAAAGAAGAATTGCTTCGGATCGATAGCGAGAATAATGCTTCCCGTAATCATGAGCAATCCCCCCCAAAAGAGCGACTTGCGAAAGCCGAGAATCTTATCGGCAAACATGCCGCCGATGAACGTGAAGGCATACACCCAGGCTTGGGTGGCTCCATATTGCAGATTCGCTGCTTTATCGTCCATGAAC
>JBIKSC010000098.1:0-8900 GCA_044348775.1 Flavobacteriales bacterium
AACTATATCTACTCGCGATACAGACTGAACTACAAAAAAAGTTTTCGCGCGGGTTTCACGCTGGAAAAAGACGCCGGCGAGTCGCTTGAAAAAGGTCCTGACTTTTACAGTGCACACGCCATGTACAGCGGTCAAACATGGCTGAAAAGGTTTGTTGTAGGCGACTATCAAGCATTGTTCGGCCAAGGCCTCACGTGCTGGAATGGATTAGCTTTTGGTAAGTCCCCTTTCATTTCGAACGTGAAGCGCAATGGCATCGGACTTCGCCCTTACTCGAGCGTTCAAGAGGCGAACTTCTTTCGTGGGGCGGGAGTAACTATTGGGAAAAAAGATATTGAACTCACGGCTTTTTTCAGTGACAAGCGTGTTGACGGCAACGCCGATGAGTCGGCCGATAGTGTGCTCACCGACGACGAGTTTATCGTAACTAGCTTGCCTCTTGGAGGGCTGCATCGCACGGAAAGTGAAATAGCCAATAAAAACCTGGTCCGCGAGAAGGTTTATGGCGCAAACGTGAAGTATTCGCACCGCTTGTTTTCGGTCGGAATAACAGGACTTCATTCGGAAATTGACGCGACACTCCTGCCCAAAACCGATCTCTATTCGATGTATCGGTTCTCCGGCTCTCAAAATACGACTGTTGGTGCCGATTACCAGGCGGTTCTGGGCAATGCAAACTTATTTGGAGAGGCCGCAAGAAGCGCCAACGGAGGCTTCTCCATGATAAACGGCTTGGTCGCAGCCCTTCATCCAAGCCTGACCTTTAGTGCTGTGTGGCGCTATTTCGGGAAGGATTTTCAAAATACGAAAGCGAATGTTTTCGGCGAAAACAGTCTTACAGCGGCTAATGAAAGAGGACTTTACACCGGTGTGCAAGCCAACCTGTCGAGTAAAATAACACTAACAGCTTATGCCGATCTAGTGCGCTACCCATGGCTTCGCTATCGGGTGGACGGCCTCAGTGTAGCCACCGACTACCTTGCTCAACTCAATTACAAGCCCGACAAAAAGAATGAAATTTATTTGCGCTATCGCCGCAGAGAAAACGTACTCAATTCTTCGCTTGAAGGGGCAATCATTACAGCTCCGGCAGCTACTCTGCAAGAGAATTGGCGCATAAACGGATCATATCAGGTACACCCAAACGTTCAACTGCGCTCAAGAGCTGAATGGTCGTTGTTTACAAAAGAACAAGAGAAAAGTCGAGGATTTGTTATTTACCAGGACGTGAACTACAAACGACTTGGTTCGCGAGCCACCTTCACGCTGCGTTATGCCATTATGGACTGTCCCGATTGGAACGCACGCATTTACGCCTATGAAAACGACGTGCTGTATGCATTCAGCATTCTTCCTTACACCGGCCGGGGCTCACGGGTTTATGGAATGGTCAAATGGGATGTTGCCCGCGGAGTTGACTTATGGGTGAGATACGGAGCCTTTTTATACAATCAAACCCGCGTGGTTTCAGCTGAAACAGAGGATCCTACCGAACGCATCAAATCAGATGTTCACATTCAATTGCGGCTTCAGTTCTGATTTTTTGGAATTATTAGCCATTTATTGTTGATAAACTTTGTGTTTCGTGTATCTTTGCCAGTGTTCTTTCGTAGGACAAGTTAGATAAATCGTACATGAAGAGAATTTTTACATTGCTCGTATGCTTCATTCTGATGGCCGGCTTCCAAGCCAGCGCTCAGAGTGGTATGCAGCATCCTATCTCCTCCGTGCGAATAGTAGGAATGGATGGCAGAGTTGAACTAGTATTCGATGAACCCATGACAGATGCCTTCACCATCAGTGTGATGGACCTAACCGGAAAATCCATTTTTACCCAAACTCACCAAAGCTCAGCAGAACCATGTCAATTCGTGGAAATTCCGATTGAAAATTTAAAGCGCGGTATTTATATGGTGCGCGTGTTAGGTGAAGACGGAAAAACGAAGACACTCAAACTCCAACGGAACTAGATTACATCAAGTATATACGAGAGAGCCATCTGATTAAGTTCGGGTGGCTTTTTTGTTTTTACTTGACGTGTCTGATTTTAACGAGCGGACTGAAAAGATACTCGTGCTTGGTGGACTCTTCAAAGCAACGATAACGCGTACGCAACCTTTCTCCCTTCACAAAAACACGGTGTTCACGACCGTAAATAAAGCGGGCATTGTGCGGTATGTCATCAAGTAATTGGATGTCAGGATGACTTTTCTTGTCATACCGAGCCAGCGTTTTTGATAAATGAATATCGGCGCAGGTGCTTGCGGCAGGGTTCGATAAATAAGAAGCAATGGCTTTTGCAACATCGTCAGGAAAAACATTGCGACGCAGAAAAGGACCGAGGGTCTGCTTGAAATAGCTTTTCCATTCTGCTCCATGGGGCTTTACCTTGTCGCGATGGTTGATGTAGGTTACCAAGTGCGCAAGCTCGTGCATGAGCGTTATGAGGAAGGCGTATTTATTGAGGTTTCCATTGACGGTCAGCACGTGTCTACCGCCCTTCGGGTCTGCCGTAAAATCACCAAGCTTCGTTGAACGAGGCTCGGTAATGACCAGGTGATGCGGGTACTCTCTCAACTTATCACAAGCGAGCGTAAGCGCTTCTTCCGGCAAAAACGATTTAAGGGCGGCTTCCAGATTGGTGCTGTTCTTCATGCTCCACCTGTTGTGAGGTCCATTCTATGCGGTCTTCCCACTTTGGGCAGGTATTGCAGCGGCGTTTCTTGTTGGAAGCGCACGCAGACAATGCCACCATGATTAGCATCCCGGCAAGCCCTATTTTCAATTTGACTGTCATAGATTCGCAACTTTACTGCGAATATAAAGGATATCATGTCAGACAGTTGGCCCCACATCATATTGCTGCTCATCGGAATCATCGGGTGGGTCTGCTCGGCAACTCCACTGCTTGCGCAGATGGTTTTCCTGGCAGAAAAAGACTTTCGCTGGTCATTACTCGGCTGGTTTGTGGGAATCACCCTTTGCATTTTCCTTATCAAATTCAGCCTATTCAGTCTAAACGGATGGCCGGCACCCGGCACTTGGTCGAGCCGTTTCTTCTATCCTCTTTGGCTTTTTGCTTCGCCCTTGGTGCCATTCCTTATTGAAGTTCTTCGATCAAAACGTAAATAACAACTTCATTCACGTGCAGTTGTGCAAAGCCCTGTGTAATTTGCATTTCACTTTCAACTCTTTGGTGTACGTTTGAAGACGATGTCAACGGTTTATTTCAACATAGGTAAGTATTTTCTCCTGATGGTGAACACGTTCACCAAACCGGAGAAGCGCAGAATCTATCCCAAACTGATTGTGCAGGAAATCGATAAAATTGGCCTGCAATCGCTGGGGATCGTTGCGTTATTATCACTGTTTATGGGGGCTGTCGTAACTCTCCAAACTGCAGCCAATATCGATAGCGGATGGATACCACGCTGGACAATTGGATTCACCACACGACAAACAGTGATTCTTGAATTCTCTTCAACGATTGTTTGTCTGATTCTTTCGGGTAAGGTTGGAGGGAATATAGCCTCAGAAATTGGCACCATGCGCATAACCGAACAGATTGATGCCATGGAAATAATGGGTATCAATTCCGCCAGCTACCTCATACTCCCGAAAATTGTAGCGGCCTTATTCATCTTTCCTTTTATGGTCATCCTTTCCATGTTCGTTGGAATTTCGGCAGGAGCATTCGTAGGATATACGGCAGGAGTAACTTCCCTCAATGATTTCGAATACGGACTCCAATATTCCTTTGCATTATGGCAGGTCAGCTACTCACTCATTAAAACCGTTTTCTTCTCGTTCATCATTACCAGCGTGAGTTCCTATCATGGCTACTTCACGCACGGTGGACCGCGCGAAGTTGGAGCCAGCAGCACACGAGCCGTAGTATACAGCATGGTGCTGATTCTCATTGCCAATTACATTCTCACTCAATTATTGTTGCTATGATTGAAGTGAAGAATATTTCCAAAAGTTTTGCGGGCAATGCTGTCTTAAAGAATATCACGACCGAATTCTATCCGGGCAAGGTAAATTTCATTATAGGTCGCAGCGGCTCCGGAAAATCGGTTCTAACCAAGTGTATTGTGGGACTTATGGAGGTTGACCAAGGTGAGATTTTTTTTGACAAACGAAACTTTACAGTCCTAGACCGATGGGATCGCAAAGACATTCGACAAGAGATGGGTATGCTTTTTCAAGGCAGCGCTCTCTTTAGCTCGATGACCGTCGAAGAGAACATCCTCTTTCCTCTGCAAATGTTCAGTTCATTCAGCAAAAGTGAAATGCTAGACCGCGTCAACGTTTGTCTCAAGCGTGTTAACCTGGAAGGAAAGAACCACCTCTACCCCAGCGAACTTTCCGGTGGTATGCAGAAAAGAACCGGTATTGCTCGCGCCATTGCCATGAATCCGCGTTATCTCTTTTGCGATGAACCCAACTCCGGCCTCGATCCACAAACAGCCATCGTAATCGACAATCTCATTCGCGAGATTACCTACGAGTTCAATAGCACAACCGTTGTGATTAGTCACGACATGAATTCCGTGCTAGAAACCGGGGATCACATTAACTTCATCTACCAAGGAGAACTCACATGGCGTGGCAACAAAACAGAAATTCTTCATACAGAAAACGAAGCCCTCAACAACTTTGTCTTTCCCTCGAAATTCATGCAACAAATACGCGAGAAACTCAAGGGTTAAGCTTCCAAATCGGGTCTTTAACGAAACGCACTCAGGCGCTCTGCATCAAGACGCAAGAAGATAAAGAGCAACAGGGTGAAGCCCATCAGTGATGAGCCACCATAACTCATAAATGGCAAGGGAATACCGATAATCGGGGCAAGCCCTATTACCATACCTACATTAATGAGCAGATGCAGGAAAAATATCGACGCAACGCAATAGCCGTAAATACGTGAGAACTGCGAACGCTGACGCTCAGCCATGTTGATGATACGCACAATCAGAAAAACAAAAAGCGCTACCACGGCAAAGCTTCCCAAAAAACCCCACTCTTCAGAAATAACACTAAAGATGAAGTCCGTCCAGCGCTCGGGCACATACTTGTTTTTGGACATAGGCCCCTTCATGTACCCTTGGCCGATAAGGCCACCATTGCCAACAGCAATTTTAGCCATACGAGCATTGTAACCCGGATCGTCCTTTTTCTTCGTAGAGAAAGTTGCAGCATCTGCGCTTTCAACATCCGAAAGCATGGCTTCACGATCTTCTTCCTTCTCCTCCAAACCAAGCGTCACGTAAATGCGGGTCTTTTGGTGCTTTTGCAATACGCCGTCTACCAGAAAATTCACCGAATAGCTAAAACCAATAGCGGCTACCGTAGATAAAAATGTGATCAGATATAGTTTACGTCTGTTGCGGGGAACTATAAAGTTTCGGATAAGGAACATAAAAATGACTCCTATAACGAATACGATTGTCATCAGAACAAACACGCCGCTTTGCTCACCGAAGTATGGATAGTTAATCCGATTAAATCCGGTTATGATACTCAGTACTCCGAACACAACTGCTCCCAGTCCAATAATGAGTATGTTACCGGAAAGTCCCTCTCGATATAGGGCAAGAATGAAAGCAACGAACGTTAGCAAGGAACCTACGTCGGGCTGAAGCAAAATCAGCACTGCAGGCAATCCAATAATTAACCCCGCCATGAAACGTGGTTTCCAGCTGTTGAAACGTGTCTTCGTGTTGGAAATGTACTTTGCCAACATAAGCCCGACTCCAATCTTCGCGAATTCGGCCGGTTGCAATGCAAAGCCTCCAATTTGAATCCAAGCCTTGGCTCCGTTTACCGTCGTTCCTATTATGAGCACAAGCCCCAACAGCAGAATAAAGGTTCCATATATGAAAATGGCAAACTTGTTAAAGAACTCTCCCTCCATATACAATACAAGCAGAGCCAGAAAAGCACTGATGAGAATGAACATAAACTGTTTTCCATATTCCTGACTGATATCGAAAGGGCTAGGGTTGATATCCACTACAGCTGCGCTGTAAATGTTCATCCAACCAAAAAGCACCATGATGCCGTAAACAATCACAGTAAGCCAATCTACATTGGCAAGCGGATGCTGGCGAGGTGCACTCATCGGTCGAGGAAGTTTGCGTCAAGTATTGTTTTTTCGCGTGCCTTGCTACTCTCTGCTATGGAGTCGTTGAGGTATTGTTCTATCATGAGTGTGGCCACCGGCGCGCTCCACGTTCCACCAAAACCGGCGTTCTCTGTATAAACTGCCACGGCAATTTTCGGATTGTCCTTTGGCGCAAAACAAATGAATACCGCATGGTCCTCTTTCCCCCCTGCATTCTGAACCGTTCCGGTCTTACCGCATACCACGATATCTTTTGGCGCAGCACGCCAAGCTGTACCACCGGGCTGAAGTACCTTTTCCATCGCATTGATGACCGTGGTAAAGTGTGTTGAATCAATTCCCAGCTGATAACGCTTCATGTATTCTTCACGAGGCATTCCGCCTAGACCAATTTGCTTCACGGTATGTGGCGGAACATACCAACCCTTGTTGGCAATGACACACGCCATGTTGCACATTTGGAGAGGAGTTACAAGCATTTCGCCTTCACCAATACTCAATGAATAGATAGTACTGAAAGCCCATTGCTCTTTTCCATACCACTTGTCGTAGAATTTCACGCCTGGAACACTGCCCGTTTTCACGCCTGGAATATCGCAATGCACGTCAGTGCCGAATCCGAACTGCATAATATAACCCTGCCAAATCTCCAGACCCAAGCGAGCGTCCTTAAAGCGACTGCTGCCATCGCGGTCAGCCTCCACTACACGATGCATGACTTCGCGGAAATAAGGATTACATGAATGCACAATCGCCATTTCCAAATCGTCATTGCTGTGACCACCGTGACAACCAATTACTCCTCGATTACAATGAATCCGCGTTTGCGGAGTGATTGCGCCTGTTTGCAAAGCAGTTAGAGACTGCGCAAGTTTAAAAATGGAACCAGGTCGATACTGTGCTTGTGTAGCACGGTTGAACAGAGGCTTCTGCGGATCGTTGTTCAACACATTAAAATTATGACCGCGAACACGTCCCACCAGCAAATTAGGATCGTATGTGGGTGCAGAAACCATCGCGAGTATCTCGCCCGTAGAGGGTTCAATGGCTACAATACAACCGCGCTTATTCTGCATAAGCTTTTCACCGTAGACTTGCAAATCTGCATCCATTGTGCAGATCAAGTCCGTACCGGGAGTGGCAGGCATATCTTCCTTATCACCTGCGTGCTCCTTGATGTTTCCAACATTATCTCGAAAGGCATAATTGATTCCCTTCACCCCTCGCAATTCCTCCTCATACGCCTTTTCAATACCGCTCTTTCCAAGATATTCCTGCTTCGTGTAGTAGGGATTCTTTTTATACTCCTCCGGAGAAATTTTACCAACGTCACCGAGAAACAGTGCGCCTACACTTTGCGGATACACACGCAGGGTGCGCGACTCAGCGAAAAAACCCTTGTACTTGTAGAGCTGCTCAGACATCGCCGCATAATCGCTTGGCGTTATCTGTTCAACCAACAATTGAGGTCTGTGAAATTCTCCGCGTGCACGAGCGCGTGCGAACAAATTATCGATGTCCTCCTTTTTAATTCGCAACAGCTTACACAACGAAGTAGTATCAAACTCCCCAGCCTTCTTGGGAACCACCATCAGGTTGTACACCGTTTGGTTTGTCACGAGCATCTTTCCTGTGCGATCGTAGATGATGCCGCGAGGCGGATAGAGAGGAATTTCCTCTTCTGTGAGTGCCGTTGCTTGTTCCTTCCAGGTAGAGTTTACAACCTGAAGGAAAAACAAACGAATGACATAGATGATTGCAATAACACAAACAATTAGAATAATCGTAATCTTTCGTCCGTCGTATTGATTCACCCTTGCGCGCCTTTAGAATTGTAAATCAGATACTGGCCAATAGTCATCAAAACCAGTGTAGCCAAGGTACTCAAAAGAATGTGCACTACCTGATACAAAAAATCCGAAAACCGGAAGACTTCCATGAAAAAGAACCAACTGTGATGGGCTAGCGCAAGCACGCCTGCGTAAGTCACATACCAAGCAAGACCCATGCGCTGCACAGTAGGTCGCTGAGTCAGATCATACCCTTCGCGCGGTGCCAATACATTTTGAACGATGGTCTGCATGAATCCCAAAAACACACATGCGGAAGTATGTAGCCCTATAGGACCGGAAAAATAGTCCATGAGGAGCCCTACAATGAAAGCAAAGATCATTACCAGCCACCGCGGGGTTTCAAAGGGTAACATTAGGATTCCGAAGATGTAGATCCATGGAAAAATTAACCCGTCGAATAACTGCACACGACTAACGACGAGCGCTTGCAGCAAAATCAAAAAGATGATTCGTATGAGGTTAACGCTTACTGTTTGCAGCATCTTGTTGTTCTACTTTATTCAAGAGTGTGTCTTGTTCTAGTTTGAAAATATCGCTCACCACCAGTACGTGATCCAAGCGGCGGAAGTCTGCGCCCATGCGAACTTTGATGAGATGGTAGTCGTTATCACTATCATCTACCCACTCCACCGTTCCTACATGAATGTTGGCCGGAAAGTAGGTTGAATAGCCGCTGGTTACGATAGTGTCTCCAGGTGCAACAGGAATGTTTTTCGGTATATCAATAACGTCTGCAATTTGTGCATTCCCTCCGCGCCAAACCAACGAACCAAAAGCACCTGACTTTCGAAGGCGAACACTTGCTTTAAAGTCAGAGTGAATAACGGGCATTACCACGGCAAAATGCTCACTTGCACTGCGAATCACCCCAACAATATTTCCGGCAGAAATTACTCCCATGTCGGCGGTCACATTGCCGA
>JBIKSC010000099.1:0-8854 GCA_044348775.1 Flavobacteriales bacterium
ATTCCTTTACTCATATTTTTCATCCGCGCGATCACTATCACATGCTTCGCTGGGCATGCTTGGCACAGACCATGGTGGCAGTACGCATGTTTCACTGGAATTCCATGGAAGACCAGTTCCGCATTCGGTTTAGGGTAAGAACGCAAAAAAGCACCATAGCCTCCTATCGCGCCCACGAGTTTATTACGCTCGAAAAACTTTGCTTTCTTTTTAATGAGGAAACTAGCGAAGGGTGCAAGCCTTCCATGCACATAGACAAATGGCTCATCTATGACCGCTCAGAATTCGAGCATGTGCGTCCATCGTGGGTTAGCTCACTCGACCGACAGGGGAATCTTAATTCCGCTTTATTCCTACTGAACGCCTGTATCATCGATTTTCCCGTTCAATACCTTGTTTATCTGCATGAGCGTTGCTTGGCTGATCGCAACAAAGCCGTCGCTGCCCGACTCGAAGAAAATGTTTTTAAAAACACCGGTATCGAGGCACAATTTGAAGAGCAAGCTGTGGCCGACTGCTTTGCAAAGACCATACGACCGAGAATGGAGCAAACCATCAACGCTTGGGAATTTCGAAAGAAAGATGATTTCTGCATCCTCGAAAGCGATGCACAAGCCATGCAAGCCGCCAAGGCGCTTGGTCTGCTTCCCATTCCTGAAAAAGTACTCAAAACGATTTACTCAGGAGTTGTAGAATTATAGATGCAACTCATTAACAATTCCATGTTAGCAGTGCGCGTAAACCATAGTTGAAGGATTCGGAGTCATCGGTAAATTTCAGTTGTTGGAATTGTCATGCAATTCCCTACGAAGCACCTACACGTATGGCTCTAACTCCATCACACGCACCACGTCAGGCCCTCATTCTAAACGGCAATAATTTGCTCGAACGCGCAGTGCTCCACAACCTGCGCGAACAATCACCCACGATCCATATCGTGGATGTATTTCAGCAGCAATTAATGGAATGGTTAAAGGCCGAACATCCGGAACAAACTCTTTCGGAAGAAGAAATGAACCGTTTGGTTACTCTTCACAGTGACACCACAGACTCTGAAAAAAACGGTGCCTGGATTTATTATCCATGGCGTAATACCCTTGTGCACTGCCTTTCGAAAGAACAATTCATCCGAGTTAGAACCATCCGTAATCTGCATAAAATCACACACGAGGAGCAAGACCGGCTCAGCCATGCCAAAGTGGGCGTTGTCGGGCTCAGTGTCGGGCAGTCTGTCGCTATTTCCCTTGTCATGGAGCGCATATGTGGAAGTCTGCGCATCGCAGATTTTGATACACTGGAACTGTCTAATCTCAACCGAATTCGCAGTAGCATGATTCATCAGGGTGAGCTTAAGACAACGATTGTCGCTAGAGAAATTGCTGAAATCGACCCGTATGTTGAGGTCAGCTGTTACGACAAAGGGCTGCAAACCGATAACCTTCATGAGTTTCTGGACGGGCTCGACTTAGTGGTAGACGAATGCGACAGCCTCGAAATGAAAATCATCCTCCGCAAGGCCTGCCGGGAAAGAGGAATTCCGGTTGTTATGGATACGAGCGACTCACTCATGCTCGATGTGGAGCGCTTTGATCTGGAACCCAATCGTCCCATATTCCACGGCCTCATCAATGAAGAAACACCAATTGACTGGCAGAACCCACAGCAGCGCATGCTCTTGCTCAGTCAAATCATAGAACCGCAAAAAGCCAGTATACGGGCACAACAATCTCTCGCGGAAATAGGCAAAACCATTACTACCTGGCCGCAATTGGCAACTGACGTAGCTATGGGAGGCGCATTTGCCGCTAAAATTGTTCGACAAATTCTGCTGGATGATGCTGTACCTTCCGGGCGCTTTCGCATGGATATCGTGAACCAATTTCAGTCGAACGCTTCCTTTCAAACAATCGCGCAAGTGAAGCATGTCTGAGTTGATGGGTACATACCGTATTGAAGCATTTCAGGCCGTAGAACATCCGGAGTACTCCGAACTCTTTCATAACGGCCATACGGGCGTGCTTACAGAACTGGGCATCAAGAATCTGAACTCGGCTCAGCCGTCATGGATGAGCGACCCAAACGTATTCGTGCTTATAGCTATCGACAGCGATCGCGAAGTAGTGGCCGGATTGCGCATTCACCGCTTCAACTCAGCTTCGGGAAGCCTTCCAATCATAGAATCTATCAAGGAACAGGACAGCCGTATTATCGAAGCTATTCATGCTACATTGCCCGAAGGAACAGCCGAAGCCTGCGGTCTTTGGAGCGCTAAAAAGGTCTTTGGCAAAGGCCTTACACCTCTGCTCTGCATAGCTGCAATTCCCGTGATGGCAGAAGTAGGACTGTCCAATTTTTTCTGTTTCGCAGCACCATACACAGAAAAAATGATCAAAACCAACGGTCTCATCGAGGTAACCGAAGTTGGCGATAATGGAAGACTGCCCTACCCAACTCCTGAGTTCATTTCGGTCGTGCTGAAGAATCCTGACATTCAATCCATGGAACACGCCGATGAGTTCAATCGCAAACGCGTATTCGAGCTCATGAAAGAACCGGTGTGCACCTTTTTCGAAGACTCTCCTCGCGGTGCCATAGAGGTACATTACGACTTGCGCCTCAAAAAAGGCCATGAAATTCCCGTTTTATGAAACTAATTATGTAATCGTCGTATAAGGAGTCATTCAACTTAAAAAGAATGATTTCTAAAACGATACGTAGTCTCTTTGTTTTTGCCCTCTGCCTCCTGTTCGCCCGCGCACAGGCCAAAGAAGGTACGCATTCCTTGATGTTGGAAAAATGCTCCGTTTATGTCGGTGACCCAAATCTTCCCATTGCGGAAATAGCTGCAAGTCAGAATTACAAAACCACTCCCCATGGAGCTCCCAATTTAGGCCTCAGTAATGATTGGCAATACGTGCAATTCGATTACGAGAATTCTTCAAATGAAGATGAATTATTCTGCTACATAGGCAATAGCTCTATTGAGCATATTGAACTTTATAAAATTGGATCTACACTCGAATTAATTGGAGTGACCGGCAGCACTCAAAGCAATGCTACTCCTTTTGAAACTCCATCGGGCTTCAGCATGGAACTCCCGAACGAATCAGGTCGATATATGCTGCGAATGCATTCGAGCAAGCAATTAATTGCACCTGTATACATCGGAGAAAGCAACCAAATTTTGCGAATGGCCGGTAAGGAAGACGCTATCATGTTTCTCTATTTCGGCATCATAGCGGTATTGTTTTTTTACAACCTTTTTCTGGCCATTGCAACCCGCGAACGCGGCTACTCCGATTATTCTTTTTACATCCTGTCAATCGCTCTTACACAAGCTGTCCTATTCGGCTATGGCAACACCTACTTGTGGGCAGGTAATGAGTGGTTCGGCAGAAATGGCGTACACATTATGGGGGCGGTGAGTGGCATTACCACTATCCTTTTTACGCGTAGCTTCCTTCGTTTGAAAGAGCACACGCCCGTTATCGATAAAATTCTCCAAGGCTACGCAGTTCTCTATTGTGCCGCACTTGCTCTTTGCTTCGCAGGATTTGGAATTGAAAGCTACAACGTAATTAATTTCTGCGCCGCATCATCGATTCTTTTGATTATCGCCTCATTGAAAGCTCGCAAAAAAGGTAACCGATCAGCCGGCTTCTTCCTTCTTTCATGGTCCGTATTCATTGTGGCGTGCACCATTTTCGCAATGAAAGATTTTGGTGTGCTACCCTATAATTTCTATACGGTATATTCACTACCATTCGGCTCTGCGATTGAAGGAGTGCTGCTTTCTTTTGCGCTTGCTGACAAAATCAACGTTTTGCGAAAACAAAAAGAAGAAGCAGATGCGCAACGAATTAAAACCATCGAATCGCAAAACGAGCTTCTGGAAACAAAAGTTCATCAACGGACTGCTCAGTTGGAAGAAGCCAAAGACTACATTCAGTCGCAATACGATCATTTGCGCCTGACACAAAAACAACTGGTCGAATCCGAAAAACTAGCGGGACTTGGCCAAATGACAGCAGGTATAGCGCATGAGCTGAATAACCCAATCAATTTCGTCAACTCCAATGTTGGTCCCCTGCAGCGCGACATTGCCGACGTGCTAAGTATGCTAGACGCCTATCAAGCGCTTGGCCCCGATGCAACGCAAAACGACCTTGAAATGCTGAAGAAGCGCTGCGAAGAACTCGATATCCAGTTCTTGCGGAAAGAAATTGCACAGCTCGTTCAAGGCATCGAAGAAGGATCGAAACGCACGGCAGAAATTGTAAAAGGCCTGCGCATTTTCGCGCGAACCGATAAAGACACGCTTATTGCTGCCAACATCAATGAATGCATTCAGTCGACGCTAGTAGTGATGAAAGGTGTAACAAAAGGTCAGGTTACCGTTCATAAACAACTGGCGACCGACATTCCCGATGTAGATTGTTTTCCGGGTAAACTGAACCAGGTGATCGCCAACCTGGTATCGAATGCCATTCATGCCACGCGCATTCCCGGAAGAAATGCCATACAACGCAACATTTGGATTAGCTCCGAGCACGATAGTGACTTTGTGCGCATTCGTGTGAAAGATGACGGCTGCGGCATTGATGCGCAGGAAGTGGAGAAAATCTTCGTCCCCTTCTTCACCACCAAAGCTGTAGGCGAAGGCACCGGTCTGGGACTAGCTATTGCTCGTGGTATTATTGAAGAACACAAAGGCCAAATCGAGGTCGTTTCGCAACCCGGAAAAGGCACAGAGTTTATCCTACATTTGCCTCGAAACCGCAACCAGGAAACACGTTCTGCAGCATAACGCGGACTTACAGATGAGCAAACAATTCAGCATTCTCTACCTCGACGACGAAGAGCAAAACCTCGTATCCTTTCAAGCGCTTTTCCGCCGACAGTACAATGTATATACAACGACGAGCGCCCATGAGGCAGTGGATATACTGAACAAACACGAAATCCAGATCATTTTTTCCGACCAGAAAATGCCCGAGGTCAGCGGCGTTGAATTCTTCGAAACCATTCTACCCGACTTCCCTCATCCCGTGCGCATTTTGCTGACAGGATACGCCGACATCGAAGCTGTTATTGACGCCATTAACAAGGGCCAAGTGTATCGCTACGTTGCGAAACCATGGGATGCAAATGAACTGGCAATCTGTGTCGAAAATGCCCTCGAAAAATATGGCCGCGAACAGGAGCTGCTAAGCAAAAGTAAAGACTTGGATCAGTCGAATGCTGCACTGGAGCAATTCGTTTTCAGCGCCAGCCAAGAGCTTCGTAACCCAACGGAGCACATTCGGCAAGCATTATCCGTTCTGCAAAACAGCCAGAACAACAACGACGCTGCGGCCGCTGCATTGCTGACCATACAACAACAGGTCATCCGCCTGGAAGACTTCAGTGAACAAATTGCACGTTACTACAGCCACAGTAAAGCATCAGCGGAAAAAGCAGAAGTCAACTTGGAGCAACTCATTCAGCAATCGATTGACTCAATACCGGGAAATCTGACACAGACCGCTTGGAACATTTCCACAGAACTGAATCTCAATGGGCCCTTTGTTTCCGATAAAGCACGACTGCTCATCATTCTGCAAAATCTCTTGAACAATGCGGTTCGCTTTTCGGACATCAACAAATCAAGCAATAACATTCAAGTCAGCGTTATTCAGAATGCAGAGAAAGCGATATTCAGAATTGCGGATCAAGGCATTGGAATAAACCATGAGAACTTGCATCAACTTTTCGGTCTGCAGCTAAATTCGGAAAAAGCATCAGCCGGGGGCATTAACATGTATCTGACAAAATCTGTCGTTGATAAAATGCAGGGAAAAATCAGTGTTTCGTCCACGCCGGGTGAGGGAACACTCATTACTTTTGAAATACCCAATAGCAATTAATGAACCTGAGCAACATCCATTTTCACTTGGTCGATGACAATGACATCGATACGTCCGTGAATATGAAATTGCTCCATTTGGCCAATATTTCGAATCACGTCAGCACCTATTCGAGCGCGGTCAAATTTCTGGCTGCTCTGAAGGAAAATCCGGGTTTATTCAAACAAGATCCGCACATTGTGCTACTGGACATTATGATGCCCGTGATGGATGGATTTGAGTGCTTGGCTGAGTTGGAAAAACTCGACTCTTCACTGACACACAACATGCACGTATTCATGCTTTCAAGCAGTATCGACCGCACTAATATCAGCAAAGCAGAAAAGTTCAGCATGGTCAAGCGTGTGATTGAAAAGCCACTTGATGTGTACACTCTCAAGTTGGCATTGGAAGACCTCCTAGCAGAATAAGACAGAGGTTACAAGGTTATCAACCTAACATTCGTCAATAATATCTCTTCCAGGTTTAAACTAAACATGCCGATGTAGCTATGTTTGGTGGCTATCTCCACCTTTATTCAGCCATGGCGAGTTTTGTAAAAAGTACCTCATTCAGAAAAGCAATAATAGGCATTGCCCTCACGTATGCCGTATTACTGCTGGGCTCGTGGTTTTGGCTCCAATGGTACACCGATCATGGAGAGTATGTGAGTGTGCCCGATTTAAAAGGTCTGCGCTCAGAAGATGCGATACTTGCTCTGCAAGAGAGAAATCTGGATTATTTAATCATTGATAGTATTTACGACCGAAAAGCAGCCCCAGGATCGGTATTCGATCAAAGTCCCGCATTTGAAAGTCAGGTAAAAGAAGGTCGCCAAGTTTTTCTTACCATTTATCGGTTAAGCCCTCCCATGGAAAAACTGGGCATTAAACAAGGTGATTATGCCACGGTGGCGATGATTAAACTGCGCAACAAATCAATCGACTTCGATACACTATACGAAGACAACAACACGCTTGCAAATAGTATCATACGAGTTACGCAAAGGGGCAAGGCACTGAAAGCAAGCGATGAGGTGGCTCGGGGCTCCAAGGTAGTGCTCGTAATTGGGCGCGCAGCTAGTGATAAAATCATTGTGCCCGACTTTACCGGAATGTCCTGTCAAGAGGCAAGGTCCATTCTTGACACCCTTCGATTGGAATGCAATTGCCGCTTCGAACCCGGAATTTCTTCTCCCTCAGCACAAGATTCTTCCACCTTTCGCGTTTGTCGCCAGGACCCTATCCACGATCCCGAAAGAGGCACTTCCGCCGGTCGTATCGTAGATTTGTGGTTGTACAATACCCCGTGTGCTCCGGATAGCACACAACAAGACCAGTAATGATGCGAAATTTACTTATTTGGACGTTTACGATAGCCATAAGCCTAATCTGCTTTGTACCGACTATGTGTCAAGAAAGGGAGCTGCCGCTGCAGTTCAATGCTGAGGCAAATAGACAATACGCAGATGAGCAGCGGTTCACTCCCCGACAACAACGTCAGGGCGCATCGCTTCCAATCCCCTTCTTCGACGATTTCTCCCGATACACCCTTCCCACAGCCAACCCGACAATTCCTGTTGAGTGGCAGCAATGGTCCGACAACTCTGCATTCATAAACTCAACTTTCCCGCTCAACCCCATGACGATCGGTGTAGCTACACTCGACGGACTGGAAGCTGATGGAACGCCCTACAGCGATACACTCTACTTTCCGACCATCACTGAGGCTTTTCTTGATTGGGGGCTTACCGATGAACTCACATCGTTGCCTATTGATCTTTCAGGCCTGACACCTGACGATAGTGTGTATCTCGTATTTCACGTTCAGGGAGGTGGCTTGGGCAATGCACCTGATGCAGATGGTATTCTTGGTGCTGAAGGCGATTCGCTTATTCTCGAGTTCTATAGCCCGCTTCAAGAAGGGCAATGGTCGCGTGTTTGGGCTAAAGAAGGTGGTGCGGACGCAAGCGCTTTTGATACCGTCTTTGTAGGCGTATCCGAGTTCATTTACCTGCAAGACGGCTTCCGCTTTCGCTTTCGCAATTATTGTACACAGCACGGAGCGCTCGATCACTGGCATCTGGACTACGTAATCTTAAATGACGATATCAGCCCCTCGAATTTCTTCTACGATGAAGTTGCATTTCAATACACCAACAATAGCCTCCTGAATTTTGGTCTCACCGCAATGCCCTGGTCACACTTTCAAGAAAATCCAGGGTTGTACATGCGCGATGATATTACCTATTCGCAACGCAACCTCGGAATAACCTCCAACATAACCAGCCGTTGCTCCATTAAATACAACGGCGTATCACTTTTTGAAAGCGACCTCGACGCAAACACCAACACCAATGGCTATAGTGCTTTTGAGCGAACTCTTTCATTAAACAACTACACCTACAACACTCCATCAGCAGAGGATACCGCATCATTCATAGTAGAGGTTGCTTTCAATACTACCGACATTTATCCACAAAACGATACGATGCGTTTTCAGCAAAAGTTCACCAACTTCTATGCGTACGACGATGGTTCAGCGGAGCGCGCATACGGCATTCAAGATGCGGGCGGTAAAGTAGCATTGCGATACAACACACCGATTGATGATACCTTGATTGGTGCCTATATCTACTTTGAACCCATTCAGTATTTAGCATCCGACCAAAGCTTTATTCTGCAGGCTTGGAATGATGTGAGTGGGGAACCCGGCAATTTGCTCACCTCCGAGTTCGACAACTTCAACTTCTCTTTGCCCCACTACTATGAGAGCGGGCCTAATATTTTTGTTTACTTCGGATTCACCAGTCCGATCTTCGTTCCATCCGGCAACTTCTACGTTGGTACATTGCAACAAAGTGATGTATCACTCAACTTTGGACTCGACAAAAACACCAATGCAAATAGCACTCAACTGCTGTACCAATTGCAAGGAAGCAGCGATTGGCTTCCTTCCAATATTGTAGG
>JBIKSC010000100.1:0-8814 GCA_044348775.1 Flavobacteriales bacterium
CACGCCCCGCCTACCACCATGGCAAACAGAGCAATTAATAATTGCTTCATTGTTTTTTGTTAAAAGGTTAATTTTTGAAAGGGTTGACTTCGAGTATCATTTCTCTCAGCCATACACGAAGCTAATTAAGAAAGTGTAAAACGCACACTATCAAAGTGTTTTTTTTACACTAATACAAATCATGCTGCTGAAAATCAATGTCATAAAAAAAGAGCCCCGGCCTTTGCCGGAGCTCTCCCTTTCAACAAAAAACAGTGAAGCTTATTTCTGAATCATCAGTCTTTCAGTCTTCACTAGATCATTATCCGTGATTTCTACCATGTAGATTCCGGCTGACAGTGACTGATCGAAAACCACTGATGTGTTCAAATATCCATCAACGCTGTATACCTGGTTGTATACCACACGTCCCATAGCATCCATTACGCGAACTGAAACTTGGTCAGCTTGCAAATCGAATGCTTGAACATTGATTGCGTTACCGTTGGATGGATTTGGATAAACAGACCAAGTCTGACCTTCCTCCAACACTCGGAAATCAACATCCGCTTCCTCTTCATTAAGCATTCCGCTAGCAGAAGTGTTGTTTACCAAAATACGTTGCGCAGGACCGAATACTCCTTCGCCATAACCGAAGTTTGGACGAATACGTACGTTCCAAGCACCCGCATTTGGCAAGCTACCCAATACACCCAATCCCATATATGGAGTTGCAGAAACAGTAGTGTATGTTGCTGGAACAACCGAAATTGATGTTCCATCAGTGCAGCTAACTACTTGTGTGAACTCGTAGGTGTAGTTGATAGCAGAGCATGCGCGTGGGTCACCTGATACAGGTGTACCTGTCAAGTAATTGCTGCGCAACAACGATGAAGGACAACGCTGTGATGATTTCACCTCGAGGTTTGGCTGTGTGCGAATAGCTACTGCCGAGCAGTTACCTGCAGAGGCGCCAATCACATCAATAGGCTCAGCTGTGCCGGCACTATTCATCATGTTGTAACGAACATCTACACTAGCATTGTAAATACCACCATAACGCAATGCATACGATGGGTTCGACAGCGAAGTAAGACCGTTGGTTCCGGACAATGACGTTGTGCCTGTTGCACCGCCTCCGATACCATTAAAGTTAAACGTGTATGTCACACCTTGCGATGGAGCACCACGATAAGTAGCTTTGTAAGCATCACACAATGACAACCCTGCAGAAGGAACAGCCGTGTTACATCCGCTAGGCATCAAATGCTGGATACACAATGCGAAAGCACCTGACGTGCTTGCATCAGATGCACCCACTGAAACATAGTATACAGTGCCTGGTGTTAGACCAGTGTAGTTCAGACGCTCGAAATCGCCTGCTCCGCTTGAAGCATTTTCTACTGCACCGCTCATCAAATTGAAGCTTGAACCCGACTTAGAGTACAATGCAATTGCATCGTCCTGACCTGAACCAGTAAGTGTGATACTCACACCTGTGCTTTGCGCAGTGAACTTATACCAGGTGTCCTTACCACTGAAGTCTGATGACTGTGGTGAGTCTGTAGCATTTGCTGTGTTACCGTTGATAGCATAGCAGTTCGGGAATGCCGCATTGCTGCTGTACTGTACGTTAACCGCGCTATATGGTGAGTCATTGTTAATTGCATATCCGCAGTTGCTGCACTGACCCCAGCAATATACCGGCAACACCATGTCGCTTTGTACGTTGATGGAACGGTTAGTGAAACCGAAGTTTGTCACCGTGCAGGGTGTACCTGCAGTCAACGATTCTTGTCCGCTCCACGCATCGTGTGCAAACTTGAACTCGTGAGGACCCGACTGGATTGTTGCTGTTCCGCTGTAAATACCGTTTCCATCTGGGTCGGTCAATTGAAAACAACCACCGCACCATGCGTTGAAGTCACCGTTTACTTCGGGAATGCTGAAGCCAGTAACCTGCGACATATCTACATTGAAAGTCACATCATAATATTCTACGCACTCTCCGCAAGAAGCCCAGCAGTTCACAGGTAGAATCGTGTCACCTGTAACAACCAATGAGCGGTTGGTGAAACCAAAATTCGTAACCGTGCAAGCTGTTCCAGGAACAAGGTTCTCTTGACCTGCCCAACTGTCGTATGCAAACTTGAATTCGTATGTGCCCGGTGAAATGTATGCGGTACCCGTATAAATATCATCGTTGTCAAAATCGGTAAGCTGGAAACAACCACCGCACCATCCGTTGAATGAACCGTTTACTTCAGGAACACCATAACCGGAAACTTGGCTCATATTTACTTGGAAGGTAACAGCTACTTCAGTCACGCAATCCGCGCATGTGGCATAACACACAACAGGCAATGTTTGCGCTGCTGTGCCTACTGTTAGTGAGCGGTTGGTGAAACCACCGTTCGTTACTGTGCATGACGTACCCGAAGCGAGTTGCTCAGAAGCTGACCAGTTGTCCAACGAAATTTTATATTCATAAACACCCGTTTGCATAGCGATAGTAGCGGTATACACACCATCGTTGTCAGCGTCTGTCATTTCATTACAGTTGCCACACCATCCGTTGAAGGTTCCTGACACGTATGGCGTAGTAAACCCACTTTCGTTTGCCATATTAATTTGGAAAGTTACATCGTACGTTGGAGCTGTGCATGAATTACAGCTTGCCCAACAAACCGTTGGCAACGTCAAGCTAGTACCATTAACGGTTAATGAACGATTAGTGAAACCGCCGTTGGTTACTGTGCATGAAGAACCTGATGTCAATTGCTCAGAGTTCGTCCAGTTATCGTAAGCAAATTTGTATTCGTAAGCACCGTCAGCCAACTGAATAGTTGTTTCCCAAACTCCGTCGTTATTTGCGTCAGAAAGTGGATTTGCATCTCCACTCCACCCGTTAAATGTTCCATTTACAGTAGGCTGCGTGAAGCCTGTGATACCATTCAAATCAACGCTGAATGTAACGGCACGTGTTGGAGGTGCACAGTTGGTGCAAAGATCCCAACATACGATTGGCAATACCTGATCTGCATTACCAACGATGATTGTGCGGTTTGTATAACCACCAATTGTAGAAGTACAAGAAGAACCCGGAGTCAAATTTTCCTGACCTGTCCAGGCATCATACGAGAACTTATATTCGAATGTGTCTTGGTTCAATTGAATGGTTGTTTCCCAAATACCATCACCATTCGCATCGGTCATTGGGTTACAGTTTCCGCAGAATCCGTTGAATGATCCATTCACTTCAGGTGTTGTAAAACCGGTTACGTTCTGCATGTCAACTCTGAACGTTACGTTCTTTGGCAACAAGGCTGCAGCACATGTACTGCAACTGTTCCAACATACTATAGGCAATGTAGCGTCGGCAGAAACGATTACACGACGGTTTGTGAAGCCGGAGTTAGTCACTGTGCAAGGTGAACCTGCAATCAATGACTCCTGACCTGTCCAATCGTCGTATGCGAACTTATACTCATAAGTACCATCCGGAATGTTGATAGTGGTTTCCCAAATACCATCCGACTCAGGGTCACTCAATGGGTTTGCTGTTCCGCTCCATCCGTTGAATGTACCATTCACAGTAGGAGTAGTGAACCCACTAATGTTCGATAAGTCAACGCGGAATGTTACCGCACGAACCGAAGATGCGCCGCAAGCAGAGCAGCTGCCATAACATACGATTGGCAACACGATATCAGTCGACTCTACAGTAAGAGTGCGATTCGTAAAACCAGACGTAGTGATTGTGCAAGGAGTGCCTGCGACAAGGCTCTCGGCGCCGGCCCAAGCATCATAAGCAAACTTGTACTCATATGTTCCGGCCGCAATAGATGCAGTTCCTTCCCATACTCCGTCAGAATTTGCATCGGTCAGTTGAAAACAACCGCCGCACCATCCATTGAAGGTACCATTTACCTCTGGGGTTGTAAAGCCCGTTACGCCGTTCATGTCAACCCGAAAAGTCACATTGACTTGCGACCACATCAGGCCAACGATGAAGAGCATCGCTGTCGTGAATAAAATCTTTTTCATTGAATTGAAATTTGTTTTGGTTTGTTGTTGGTTACGTTGACCCTTTATTTTATTGTTAAGGTTAGAGAGCCATTCGTAATGCCAAAGTAGACAAATTGTACAATAAACAATAAGTGTTATTGTATTTTTTACCCTAAGCCAAGTCGACTTTATTATAAAACCCTCATTTTCAATACAAAAACAAAGCAAAAAAAAGGGGCGACCAAGCGCCCCTTTCCTTTCTAAAACAAATTTTATCAATTTTCGATGATCAAGCGATGTTCATGGCTATGCAAAGCGCTTGCAATGGTTGGAAAAAAAAACGGCTGCCAATTGGCAGCCGTTTTCATCTATAATCCTTAGTTGAGACTATTCCACAATCATGCGGTCCATAGTTACTGCACCGCCGTCATTCAATTCAACGAAATACAATCCCGCTGCAAGTTTATTTTCGAAAACCAAACGGGTATTCAAGCTACCTTCAACGGCATACTGCACAGATTGTACGGTGCGACCCATCGCATCGATTACACGAACATCTACAGTTGATCCGTTCAAAGCTGAATATGCCAACTGGACAGCCTGGCCGTCGGTTGGGTTCGGATAAATATGCAATCCGGTATTCTGAACATCCAGGATGCTGCGCTCTTGAATTGCTTCGTCACCCAACTGGATAGCAGCTGATGTTCCATTCACGTTGATGCGTTGTGAAGGACCGAATGTACCTGCGCCGTAAGAGAAATTCGGACGTATGCGCACATCCCATGCACCCGCTGCGGTAAGGTTTGGTAATACACCCAATTGCAAATATGGGGTTGCAGCCACTGTATTGAATGTTGACGGAGCAACAGAAACAACAGAACCATCAGCACAACTTGTTACCTGAGTAAACTCATAGGTGTAATTCTGCACACCGCAAATCGGTGTTGTAGCCGATACACGATCGCCTACCAAGAAGTTGCTGCGCAACAACGTTGATGGGCAACGCTGTGAGCTTCTAACTTCCATAGCAGGGTGAGGGCGCATAGTTACGTTGCTGCAATTCGCTGAGCTAACACTGCCTATCACATCAATAGGTTCTGCTGTTCCAGCGCCATCCAACAAGTTGTATCGCACATCTATCTGGGCGTTGTATTCGCCGCCCCATTGCAATGCCAAAGTAGGATTTGAAAGTGTAACAATACCATTTGTTCCCGAAACCGTAGTTGTAGCGCTTGCACCACCGCCAATACCGGTGAACGTAAATGAATACGTTACTCCTTGTGAAGGCGCACCGCGATAGCGTGCTTTGTAGGTATCGCACAACGAGAAGCCTGAAACAGGCTCAGCAATAGCACATCCGCTTGGCATCAAATGCTGAATGCAAATGGTAAACACACCGCCTGCACCCGCTGCGGCGCCGGCTGATACGTAGTAGGTCTGGCCTACAGTAAGGCCATTGAAATTAAGACGTTCAAAGTCACCTGTGCCGGTGCTGGCATTTTCTGATGCAAGAAGGGTATAAACCAATCCATTGCGTGAATACAAAGCAATCGCATCGTCCATGGTAGAGCTCGTCATGGTGATGGAAACACCGGTTGATTGCGCCACAAAGCGGTACCATGAATCCGGGCCATCAAACGCACCCGACTCAGTAGAGTTATTCGCTAGTGTATTATTACCGCTGATAGGGTAACAGTTCGGGTAGTTCATATTCACACTATACAAGATGTTTGGAGCGCCGCCAGGAGCGTCGTTCGAAAAGTTACCCGGGCAAGCTTCATCTACCAATCCATCACAGTCATCATCGATAAGGTTGTCGCAAATTTCAGGAGACGGAGAAAGAGGAGCATCTGAATTAGCAATCAACTTAGCCGTTGTTCCTGTGCTTGGGTTTACAGTGCTTGTTCCGCTTGGCCAAATACCATCAGCGTCAGTTGAAGCACAACCTCCCAAATCGCCGGTCGAAAGTTCGCGTGTTTCAATACGACGAACACCTGCAGCCAGTGTGTTCGGGATGATCATACCGTATGCACCGGCAATACCATTCACAGAAGTCGAATAGAACGCAGAATAATTGTTGCCGGCTGTATTAGCTGTTTCATCAGCCTCTACGAATGTTCCTGAAAGTGGACGACCGGTGCCTTCAACGTTGTTATAGGCAAACACAAAGTTCTTAGGTGTTGCTCCCGACTCACCGCGAAGTGCGGTACCATCCGTTGCTGTTGCGCCGAGGCTCAATACACGCACAGAATTGGCGGTTGTTAAGCGAACTGCTGCTGCTGTTCCACCCAGACCATTGTTAAGCGTAATTCGTGGGAAAACATCGGTACCCGCAGCAAAACGAGTAGCATTGGCTGTTGGCTCCGTAATGAACCAGCCCGAGAATGTTCCGCTTTCGTCTGTCGTAAACTCGCCGTAAAGACCCGCAGTAGACAAGCTGCTTCCTTCGCTGCGCACAAAGCCTGAAGGTGTTACGTAAATCGCATTACCTGCTCCGCTGTTATTTGCTGCGTCTGTAGCAATTACCACTGAATTTGTGTAGCGGAATGTACTCAATGGACGAAGTCCTCCGAGCGTTACGCGATAAGCAAAAGGAATTCTGTTTGGGTTGCTACCTGAAGTTTGACCTTCCATATATTGTGGCAATACAACCTCAGTAAGAGTTGCGGTAGAAACCGTAACACTGCCTGAAAGCGCAGAAGTAAGTGAACCCGATGCAGCTGTAATTTCTTTTACACCCGCCTCATCAAATACGATATCGTTGAACGAAGCAACACCCGCAACACATGGCTTGGTTACTGTTCCGGCAATAACACCCGTTCCGGTGGTGAGTGTCAAGGTTACGTCGCCTGTGTAGTTTACGTCCACTGTGCTGTCATCACGACGAGCCTGAACCGTGAATGTTGGTGTTGTGTTCAACGTGTAACCAAAATCACCGAGACCAACAAAAGCAAGGTTTGTAGCAGTAGCTTGAACGGTAAATGCTGCACTTGCACCTGATGTTAATGTTTGACCTGCGGTTCTTGCAGCTGTGATAACTACACCGGTTTCAGCCGTGTTGTAAAGCACTCCGCTGATAACGATATTACCGCTACCTGCCGTGATGGTTCCGGTCAATGTTCCGCTGAGCGCGCCGGCACCGTTTGTCAGAGTTAAAGCAATATCCGTATCAACTCCTACAGCTGCCGGATCACCATTCGCATCGCGAACTTCCACGCTCACCGAGAATACCTGGTTTTGTGAAGGATCAACACCTCCGTTCACGGACGTAATTGCAATCTGCGTCGCTACGTTCGGGTTAATGGTAAATGCTGTTGTGTTGATCGTAACCAAAGTAGAACCAGTAACGTTCGTCCAGTTAGCAGGATTATTCACCAAAGACTTGTAAGCTGCAATCGTTCCAAGTGCATTGCGTGTTCCTGTATACTGTGAGCCTGTTGCACCTCCTGCAATAGCAATAGCAGCTCCTGCCGTAGAAAGTTCTGTTGGCAAATAAGAAGTATTAGAGGATGTCACAGTCGGAGAAGTGATCCAGGTAGCAGTGCCACTGGCACCCTGTAAATTCAAACCGTACAATAGGTTTCCACTGAAGGTTGTGGCAGCAGCTGAATTGACGGCAAAATCCGGAAATACTCCGGTTGTTGCTGCACCTTGGTACGCAAATATCTGCTCTCCACTGGTGAGACCGTTGAGAGCGCCCGATACGATCTGACCGGTGGTGGTTGTGCCACCTTCAATTTTGATAACCGTTCCAGCCGCAATGGCAGAACCCGTATTGTTCTTCCAAATAACAAAGTTCTCTGTAGAACGCGCATTGGTAGCTGTATTCTGTGAGTTCGGAGCAACGCCGTTGAATCCGTTATCCGTAAACTTGATAATCATGTTTGGATTGATGTCTACCCAGTTCACAAAGGAAAAATTGTCAGGAGTAGTTGTATTGATACCCAAAATGCTGATATCACCTACCGCCAAGAATTCCTGAGAAGTCGTGAAGGTTTGCTGAGGTGTCGAATAAGTTGTACCTGTTGAATTCGTTGCAAAGGCCTTCCAGTAATATGTTGTGTTTGGCTGCAATCCGGTAACTGCGATAGTGAATGCACCGGCACCGAAAATTCCACTTTCACTCACCTGCGTTCCTGCACCATTTGCAAAACCGGTGGTTGTGCTCCATTCGATACCACGAAGCGTTACATCGCTACAGTTGGTAGATGCTATGGTAGCACCCAGGGTAACTGAAGTTGTTGTTAAATCAGCCGATGTTGGAGTATTCACAGTTGCTGCACCTGCTGCGATACCGCTTCCTGAAACAGCCACAGTGAGGCCGCTTGCACCGCCGCCGCCTACTGCGATATTACCGCTGTATGCAACTGCTGCAATTGGCGAAAACTGAACATAAATGTCTTGTGAGAATGAGCCACCCGGCTGTGATATTGTTAGTGTTGAAGTGAAAGGACCCGCGGAGCTGGTTGAATATGCATAACCCGCAACTGCACCAATAGTAACATCTGCTGTAGAAAGGTTCACACCCGTCACGTTAAATGAATTCGGACCGTAGTCTCCTCCCACACACTGAGGGCCAAAGGCAGTAAGTGTATTTACAGAGAGAGCGGCACCCGCAGCAGTTGTTTGACTATTCGGGTTAGCTATTCCTGTCGCCGTGCTGTAATTGCGCGTGGGTGTGCAATACTCATATACCGCGAAATAATAGGTAGTAGAAGGAGCCAAGCCTGTTACGGTAATTGGTCCGGTCCCTGTGCCATTGAATACACACTGCTGTCCTGCACCGGCCCATGCCAGGTTGGCGGTTGGGTTTGACGCATTCGAAGG
>JBIKSC010000101.1:0-8800 GCA_044348775.1 Flavobacteriales bacterium
AAGAAATGGAAGAGTATAGCATTTGGGGATTGAGTTTCGGTCTTAACATAGGAGCTTATTTTGGCAATCCGAAGACGGCCGCCGTGTACAATGGAGCAGGGCCTTTTCAAGGGTATATCAACGAAGCCGCAATGATCCGGTGGTATTCGATTCCGGAAAGAATCGGTATGGATGGAGCTTTTCAGAATGATCCCAATACGGTGAATGTCATCAAGGATTTTTACAATACACAGAATTACGGGTTCAATTCAGATTTCGCATCAAGCAATATGCGATACAATCCCGCCATGTATGTTGGGTTGAATCTGAAGTGGAATTTCAATCGATATGCAGCAATCGTCATGAACATGAATGCGGCAAAGTTGAAGGCAGTCGGGCAGTTTACGATGCAAGTGACACCTTCTTCTCAAAACAATCAGTTCAATTCGGGAACGCAACTATTATCCGTCGCTGGCGAGGAGCAACGGTTTAATTTGAATTTGGGTTATCGTCAGGGCTGGATGATGGGCGACATGTCGAACTTTTTTGTGCAAGTAGGAGGAAGCATGCTTGGCACGAAGTGGATGAGCAATTACGCTCTTGTTGCCGACCGTCAGTTTGACTTGATTACTCAGAGCTTTGTAGCCGGTCAGCAAACGCTTGAAGCAACACCCAATACAGGGGTTGGTTTTGGTGCATACATAGAGACCGGAGTGGAGTTTTGGATTGGGAAGTACTCGTTCGATTTAGGTTTTGGTTTTTCCCGCGACAAAGTGATTATTTACACACTGGAGGAGAATGTCACCAACAAGTGGTTGCAGGCTACGTTCAATATCTAGTGTGCTATTCTGCGGAGTAAATCATGTCTCCGTTTAGCTTTCCCAGTTTGACAGATGTGATGGCATTAACAGCATCAGGGTTCCAGGCTTGCGAAACCTTGAGGTAGTTTTCGCTAAAGCCGTGCATAAGTCCTTCGTCTTCCGAAGCCTCCCAAAGAATTGAATGTTCACTTCCAGAAAATGGCTCGTAAAACGCGCGTTTCTTTTTGTCGGAAAGCATGCGCAGCTCGAGTGTGCGCCGATGTCTTTTTTCCATCGGAACAACGTCTGCAATGCGCAATGCTGTGGTGTTGTCGCGTTCGCTGTAAGTAAATACGTGCAGGTAGGCCACGGGAAGTGAGAGCAAAAAGTTTCTGGTTTCTTCAAAACGCTCGTCTGTTTCTCCGGGGAATCCGGTAATGACATCTACGCCGATGCACGCATTGGGCATCGTGGAGATTATTCGTTCAATGCGCTCGCGGTAGAGATCGGTGCGGTATCGACGGCGCATGGCCCGCAGAATTTCGTCGGATCCGCTTTGCAGCGGAATATGGAAATGAGGCATGAACTTGTTGGATGCAGCAACGAAATCGATGATTTCGTTGGAAAGCAGATTCGGTTCAATGGAAGATATCCGAAAGCGTTGAATTCCTTCCAATCGATCGAGCTCTTGAATTAACGAGAGTAAGTTCGTGTCATGCTGTGTGCCATAGTCTCCAATGTTAACTCCGGTTAGAACAATTTCTTTCGCACCTGCATCCACAGCTCGTTTGGCTTGTTCAAGTGTTTGTTCAATGGTAGCACTCCTGCTCCTCCCGCGTGCAAGGGGTATGGTGCAAAAGGCACAGAAATAATTGCAGCCATCTTGCACTTTTAGAAAGGTGCGAGTGCGATCGCCTGATGAAAAGGAGGGGATGAAGTCTTTGACGTCCTTTATTTCACCTACCTCTATCGAAGGGATATTTGCGTTTTGCTTTCGCTGGACGTGCTCTACCAGGTTAAACTTTTCCCCGGCCCCCAGCACTAGGTCGACTCCGGGTATTGCGGCTATTTCCTGCGGTTTCAATTGAGCGTAGCAGCCAACAACGGCAACAAATACGTTGGGGTTTGACCGAGTGGCTCGGCTCACGATGTTTCGGCACTTTTTGTCGGCTTGCTCGGTAACACTGCATGTGTTGATAACCAGGACATCCGGAGCATCTTCCATTTCAACACGTGAATAGCCTGCATCAGCGAACTGACGGGCGAGTGTAGAGGTCTCTGAAAAGTTCAGTTTACAGCCCAGAGTATGGAATGCGATGCGACCTTGATTTGACATGGTAAAAACCTGGGAAAATGTTTTTATGAATTACGTTTTGAAATGCCGTTCTGCTTTTATTTTTACCGCAATCTTGCAAGTATTCAATAATGAGCAAATTTAAGCTGATCTTGTTTCTAACAGGCCTTTTGCCTGCTATTTCATGGGCCCAGGGTCCATGTGAATTTAATGTTGAATTGCCTTCTTTTTACATATGCATTAATGAGAGTGGTTTTTACCTGCCAATTCTCACGCAACCAACCGGCACCTACTCAGGTGAATTTGTTACTTCCGATGGATTTTACGATGGATCTGCTGCCGGAGAAGGTCCGCATTACGTAATCTACACAGCCGATCCCAACGTGTGTTTCGGCTCCGATACCGTCGATTTTTATTTAATTGAACCTAATTCATTGGAGGTGGAAGGTGTCACAAGCATTTGCTCAGGCGATTCTACCTTGCTGAATGCTCCAAATGACGGGGAATATGATTGGGGAACCGGCGACCGGACGAATTCTTTCATGTTCTCACCTGATTCGACAACAACCTATTTGATTGCAGGTACCGATAACAATGGATGTGTAGTACAACAGGAATTGACCATTACCGTATTTCAATATGGCAGCGGTGTTGGTATTAGCGGACCATCCTATGTATGCTATGGCGACACGGCTACCTTCGAAGTGGAGGGCACTACAAGTGTGCTTTGGAACGATGGATCGACCAATCCCATCATAGAGTTCGCCCCATTGCAGGACACTACCATTTCGGTTTATGTCGGAGAGAACCCCGCCTGCGATACAACCCTGGAACTTTCAGTGGATGTTGGAGACCAGATTCTTTACGAATACGAAGCAACCAACAACCTCTGTTATGGTGAGTTGTTTCAGATTTTCATTACAGGCGGCAACGCTGCATACTACAAGTTTGCTGGGCAGAATATTACTGATTATGCAGAGTTTTTCCTGGAAGACGATACTACACTGATACTTGAGGCATATAACGACTCGGGGTGCTTTGTGGAGCGATCTCTGCAGTTCACGGTAAATGATTACCCTGTTTTGGACATTTCTGCTCCTGAGCAAATCTGCACCGAGAACTTACTCGAAATAACAGTTTCCGGAGCGCCGCAAATTGAATGGATCGACTTGAATACGGGAGATCCTGTTTCGCTCACAGGTGAGAACGAATATAGCGTTCTGGCATCCGATTCAATTCGTTTTGAAGTGTTAGGCACCAGTGAATTCAATTGTACTACCTCTGCTCTTATTGAAGTCCCCGTTTACCCAACACCCGATGTCCGTATTGATTCCTTGACAGCGTTTTGCTTTGATCGTGAGGCCACAGTCATCGCGAACGGTGCAGATTTTTATGTTTGGAATGGTTTGAACATCACTTCGCAACTCACTTTCCCGGCATTCAATGATACTGTGTTTACGTTGTTTGGCTCAACGGTTTATGGCTGTTTTGCCTACGATACACTCGTAATAACCGTTCATCCCAATCCGGAAATTTGGTTGACCGGTGAGTACTACGTATGCGAGCTAGATACCGCTACCTTGGTGGGTTCCGGTGCATTTCAGTATTTCTGGGATGGCGTTGAAGGGACAGACACTCTCAATGCACTGCCCTCGGCAGATTCCCTTTTTACGCTCATTGGTAAGAACATTTTCGGATGTTCAGACACTGCCACTTATTTCGTGAATGTTGACCCTGCGCCGATTAATATGTTTATTGGAGATTCTCAGATTTGTGTCGGAGATTCTGTTTCGCTTCAACTCGTAACCGATGGATTGGTGTTCCAATGGTTAGGTGGGTCAATTCAGTCTGTCATTCCTGTTGATCCGGCTGACGATACGACCTATACGGTTACTACTATCGGTGCCAACGGATGTCCGCGTACTTCCTCTTTTCATGTCACAGTTAATGATTATCCGATGCTTACTGTTTCGGGTATTACAACGGTTTGTTTTGGAGATGCCATTACACTCTATGCCGAGGGCGCCGATTTGTTTTCATGGAATAATGGTTTGACCGGGGACTCCATCGTTTATGTGCCTGTTGCATCCGGCATTTTGCGCGTAGATGGCAATAGCAATGATTGTGTTACACAAGAGCTAATCAATGTCACGGTTAATGAGTATCCTTCGGTTCAGTTTTCTTTCAACGTCGATACACTCTGCACCAGTGGTGGCGGTGCTTCGTGGATAGCTAGTCCTACGGGTGGTGAATTGAGTGGTGACGGTGTAGAAGGCAACTGGTTCAACCTGGCTTCTGCCATTAGCGGAGTAAACATCGTTACCTATACAGTTACAAATGAGTTTAATTGTTCCTCATCTGCGACAGACCAAATTCTTGTTGAGGCGTGTATAGGAGTGGAGGAGAGCTTATTTCAGTCTTTCACAGTTTACCCGAATCCTTGCTTAGAAAACTTCGTGGTACAAGCTTCGGGCAATGCTGACTGCACAGTTTACAACGCCATGGGTCAGCGCATGTGGTCGGGCAATGTGAATGGAAGCGTTACTATTGAAACACTGAATTGGAGCTCAGGCACCTATGTAGTTAGCGTAGGCGGTCAAATAGTACAGCGGGTTGTTAAGCTTTAATCTCAGGCGTTCCCTTTGAACCATTTGAGTGATTGGCTCAATTTGTTCTTGAGGTTTTTGCGATCTACGATGTAGTCTAAAAAACCATGTTCCAAGACAAATTCAGCACTTTGGAATCCTTGAGGTAAGTCTTTTCCTATTGTTTCCTTCACCACACGAGGACCCGCAAAGCCTATCAGCGCTTTGGGTTCAGCGATATTGATATCACCCAGCATCGCGAATGATGCTGTAACGCCTCCGGTCGTAGGGTCGGTTAAGAACGAGACATAGGGTAAGCGGGCATCAGAAAGTTGTGTGAGCTTAGCGGATGTCTTGGCCATTTGCATGAGCGATAACCCGGCTTCCATCATGCGTGCTCCACCTGATTTCGAGATGCATACAAAGGGACACTTTTTTGAGATTGCTTCATCTACTCCAAGAGCGAATTTTTCACCCACAACAGATCCCATGGATCCTCCGATGAATCCGAAATCCATGCAGGCAATTACAGCTTCTTCACCATTTACTTTCCCTCGGCCTACGCGAATAGCGTCTTTCAAGCCGGTTTTGGCAATAGTGGTTTTGATTCGGTCTTTGTATTGTTTAGTGTCTTTGAATTCAAGCGGATCTGCGCTAGTCATTCGAGCAGCGACTTCCTCGAACTCATTATCGTCGAATAAAATACTGAAGTACTGAAGTGAGCTGATTTTCTCATGATAGCCGCACTTGTCACATACCCAATTGTGTTCAGCATGTTCTTCGCTGGTTAGCACGTGCTTGCATTCAGGGCATTTGTACCACAGGCCTTCGGGAATTTCTTTTTTCTCCTTGTACTTGGTCGTTATCCCCTGCATTTTTCGTGTAAACCAACTCATATCTCAGCAATTATTTGAGTGCAAATATGAATGAAAATCTACATTATCGGATCAAATAGATAACTCCTGTTCGTACCTCGGTCGGGCCATCAAAGGGGGTTACTTCAATTCGATAATTATATACATCGTCGCCGGCACCGGACGAGGGTTGCCAGGCATTGTCTATTGAATCGCTATGAAAAATGGCATCGCCGAAACGATTGTATATCGTAAGGTCGATTGCTGTGATATTGTATCCAGTAATACCCCAGCTTTCATTGAATGTATCTTCATTGGGTGTAAAACAAGAAGGAATATGCACTGCCCAGCTGCAAGGGAAATTGGAAATGAGAATTTCATCATTTGACGAACCGCATACGTTACTTGCCTCCACGCTATATAAGCCGGAACCGGAAGTTGTAATAGAGTATGCCGTGTCGCCTGTAGACCATATGTATTGTGCACCCTCGCTATATGCGTTCAGCACAATGGGATAGTCTTCGCAAAAGGTAGTATCGGCTCCCAAGGATAGCAATGGCACATCAAGTCCCATAACAGCAATTGTATCATTACTTACGCATGGTCCATTGCTAATTTGAATGCTATAGGTGCCTGGTTCGGTTATGGACAGGGTTGAACCGAAAGTTCCCACGCTCCAATTACCCGCATGATTGGAGACCAATAGCGCGTCTGTGCCTTCACAAAGTATGGTGTCACTATTCAATCCGGCAAATAGTTGATCATACATCGTTACCTCAACCGTATCGACCGCACTGCAGTTAGCATTGGTGTATTGGAAAAAAAACTGGCCTGATTCCGTAACGGTTAATGGGTTTTCGAATGGTATTCCGTTGGCGAGCCAATCACCTTCAATAGCGGCTTCCAAAACAAGTGGCTGTGTATTACAATGACTTATTTCCAATGGCAAATTCGTTGCATCAAATGCTTGTTCTGAGACTTGAAGAGTATCACTTTCGGAGCATTCCCCCATGAAAACAGTAGCTATATAGAGTCCGGGATTTGCCCAAATAGTGTCCGAAGTATCGCCAGTAGACCATTCAATGCTATTCCATTCCCCGGGACAATAGATGAGTACGCTGTCGCCAGGACAAATAGTCGTGTCATTGGCAAGTGCAATATTTTGCATCGACAAAACGGAGATGTTTAGAGTATCTGATGCCGCACATCCCACATTCGCGGAGTCTCTTGTCACCCACATAACATAATCGAGTGTGCTTCCGCTGATGTTATCGATTTGAAAAGTTGGATTCCCGATTGAAGCGGAAGAGAGGCCTTCACTCGATGACCATTGGTAAGTGTACCCATTGGCCGGCGTCAGTCCGAGGTCGATCATGTCGCGACTGCAAATAATTGTGTCGTTTCCGGCAAAAGCCTGCTGAGAGAGCACAATTGGTTCGCATGCGGTGAGTGATATGTCGTCAAGGCCGAAGTCATTGCCGCCCGTTTCTGTTTGGAAGTTGAGAATGCAAATTTCGGCCTGCGTAAGGGTATCGCTATACCAGGTCATCGAGAACGAAGACCAGTCGCCCTCTGCAACCAGCGAGTCTGTGCTTAAGACTCCGTTGAAGGAAGGCCTGAGTCGGGCAAGTGGATGCGGGTTGCTGTTGTCGGCAATATCGCGGGCCCAAAAGGTGAAGGTGTATTCTGTTTGAGGAATCACACTTACCGATTGACACCATGCCAAGACACCACTTTGCCCGGGAGCATTAGCAATGAAAAAATCACCGGTAGGCGGATTGGTGTGATCAGTGCCGACGAATCCGTTATGAAAGAGTGTGGCATTATTGCCAATGGCATAGTTGTTTTCAGGACAGAGTGTGCACAGAAAAGGGAAAAAGGTCACATAATTGAAGGAGGTTGTAAAACCGACATTCCCATTTTCGAAGTCCCCATTGATAATTTTATTATTCAGTGACTCGCATGCTCCGCACTGTGCAAGAGATATTACGCCGAAAAGCTGGGCAATTAGTATTGAAAGTAATTTCTTAAGCATCTTGATCTTGAGCTTTCATTGTTGACTCAAAACGGCCGGAGCCTTCTACTTTTCGTTTGTTGTTAACTGGGTTTGCGTACATCTGCAGTAGAATTTCACGAGCGTTAGTGTTGAAGTTTTCAGGCGGAAGTCCGAGTTTTTTGCGCGAAAATGCAAGTTTGAAAATGTGACCGCGGATATAGTTTACGAAGGCAATTCGCTGAATATTGGAATAGCGGTCTTTGTATTCACGCGTTCCGTTCAACAAGTCGAAAGCAATGTAGTTGTTGGGCCAGAGGTGGTAAATACGGTGCATCTCTTCATCAATGGCCTCACTTAATATTCGGAATTTCTCATTTTTATTGGCCACCTCTCTCATTTTTATGAAGGCTATGTCCATGGGATTCCCTACCGTAATGTTGACTTTTCCCTTATGGCCGGTCAGGCCTGTTACCATCGACAAGAAATCTTCACCTGGTTTCTTTTCATATTTCCCGAAGAGTTTGACATGCAACAATTCATTTGTTTTGAGCAGATCGCATGGGTCAAATTCATAGCTCACACACATGGGGCGCAGGTTAAGGTCAAATAGTGCGTCTTCCGGGGCTACTTTAGAACTCAGCGTGAACATCTTCAGAAGTCCTGTTGCTGTGCGGTCATCACCGTCTTTGCTTCGACCTTCTCGCTGAGCAATCCAGATGGAAGTGTTTTTTTCCAAAATGGTATGGCGGATGTAGTTGCTCATGCGCAGGGAGTAGTAGAGCATTTCCTTTGCATTCACATCACGGCTTACGATAAAGTTTTTGTTGCATCGCACGATGTCGCGCACCAGTTGCATTTTGAGCAAATTATCTCCGATGGCTATTTCAGTGGTGGGTATGCCGCGCTCAATAAGGCTTACATTGAGTAAAGCGCTATCCAAAATGATGTCGCGATGGTTGGAAATGAAAAGGTAGGCCTTGTCGGCCTCTATTTCCGATTCGTTGCTGAAGCTGACACCACTTGTAGTCATTTGAGTAATGACTTTAACTGCCGGTGCGCTAATTTCCTCTTGGAACTGCTGCACGCTCTTGACCTCTTTGAACATCTCCAGAATTTCCGTCTTGCGCAGGCCCGGATAAACCCATTTCATCATTTTGATTAGCATAGGTTCCTGAACCATGCGATCAATGGCAGCTTGCAATTCGGCGTCGCTATACGGACGCATGTCATGAAAGTCGAAAACGTCGATGGTTGCTTCGGTCATGTTGCGAATTTAGTAGGCAACAGCCGAA
>JBIKSC010000102.1:0-8794 GCA_044348775.1 Flavobacteriales bacterium
AGAGGAACACGCGGCACAGGTCGCAATGCCCCTATTCGAAAATCAGAACCCAAAGCAACCGATAGACCGAAGCGTGCTCCAAAGCCCTGGGAGGCAAAGGAAGAGCGCGAGTCAGAGTCAAAGAGAGGATCGCGCGGCACGAGTCGCAATGCCCCTATTCGAAAATCAGAACCCAATTCAACCGATAAACCGAAACGTGCTCCAAAGCCCTGGGAGGCAAAGGAAGAGCGCGACGGCAAATCGCGTGGCACCTTCACAAGAGGTGGAGTTAAGGGTAAATACCTCGGCAAACGCCGACCAGAGCCTGCTCCCCAAAGCAGCGACGGCCTCATACGCTTGAACCGATTCCTTTCAAACGCCGGCATTGCATCGCGCCGCGATGCGGACAAACTCATTGAATTAGGCCTCGTCAAGGTAAACGGCAAAGTTGTCACTGAGTTGGGCATGAAAGTCGATCCACGCGTGGATGTTGTAAAGTACGACGACAAAAATCTGAAGCCCGAAAAGTTGCAATACGTTGTACTGAATAAGCCCAAAGATTATCTCACTACCAGCGAGGATCCTTTGGAGCGAAAAACTGTAATGCACCTGATCGAAAGCGCTTGCAAAGAAAGAATATACCCTATAGGCCGTCTTGATCGCATGACAACAGGCCTGTTGTTGTTCACCAACGATGGAGAAATGGCTCGTCGTCTAACTTCACCCAAAAATGGCTTCCCTAAGCTCTATCATGTTGAAACAATCGAAAAAATCCGAGGCGAGCACATGGATGCCATTCGAGAAGGATTGCGATTGGAAGACGGTTTTGTAAAAGCTGATGAGATTAGCCTTGTGAACGATGATCCTAGGCAAGTTGGTTTGCGAATCAACAGCAGTAAGGACCGAATTATCAAAGCTGTATTCGAACATTTCAAATACACCGTAAAGAAGGTTGACCGCGTTATGTTTGCATCTCTGACGAAGCGTGATTTACCCAGAGGTAGATTCAGACATCTCACTGAAAACGAGGTGAATTTTCTGAAAATGATTCGATAATAACCGCACATGCCCGAAGCGTCACTCCGACATGCCGAAAACCTATCGGAAGACTGGATGATTCTGGTCTTTCTGTTTACGCTGGTTAGTCTCGCCTATACGCGAAAAGTGCACCCTTCGCGAATATCGCGGCTCTGGAATAGCATGTGGAACATACGCACCATGCGTCAAACCATTCGCGAAGAGCCTAACACGCCAAGAGCGAACTTGTTATTCAATACGGTATACTATTTACAGGCAGGGCTATTGGTTTATGCAGGCATTAAATGCTTCAAGCCCAACTACGAGCTTCAAGGAGTTCTGCCATTTCTTTGGATTGTAGCAGCATTATTCGGGATATACTTCCTCAAGCGGGCTTCCCTTCGAGCTATATCCATTCTTAGCGCAGGTGACTTTAGTTTGTCAGAGTATGAGTACAGCGTATTTCTGACCAACCGAATGATAGGTCTTATTCTATTTCCACTAGGCTTAGGAATAGCCTATTTCCCTCTCTATCAGGCAAAAAGCATTGTAATGGTAAGCGCAGCCATTGTGCTAGCAGGTATAGCACATAGGCTCATTCGTTCGTTACTAACAGCCGTTGAATCGGGTGTTACACCATTTTACATTCTTTTCTACATTTGCACGCTCGAAATTTTGCCATCTGCCATTGGTTTAAAATGGCTCATGACTAATTGAGTTGAAAACAAACCGTACTACAGCAGTAACTTACCATGGCCGAAAAAGTCAAGACCATATTGATAACCCAACAAGATCCGGGCGCCGAAAAAAACCCGTATGTTGAGCTTGCCAAAAAACACAAGCTCAAGATTGATTATCGACCTTTCATTCATGTGGAAGGATTGGAAGCGCTTGATTTTCGTCAACAGCGTGTAGATGTCTTGGAGCATACTGCCGTCATATTTACCAGCCGCAACGCCGTTGACCATTATTTCCGACTAGCCAAGGAAATGCGCATTACCATTCCTGAGACGATGAAATACTTCTGCCTGTCGGAGGCAATCGCTTATTACCTGCAGAAGTACATACAATTCCGTAAAAGGAAAATCTTCTTTGGTCATAGCACTTTCCAGGAGTTAATGGAGCCCATTCGCAAACACAAAACGGAGAAATTCCTATTGCCATGCAGTGATATCCTTAAACCAAGCATACCGGAAACTCTTGAAAAGGAGAAGATTCAATACTCGAAAGCAATCATGTACCGCACCGTTTGCAGTGATTTATCAGATTTGGCTGATGTGAAGTATGATATGCTTGTGTTTTTCTCACCCTCGGATATTGAGTCTTTATACAAGAACTTCCCCCTATTCAAGCAGGAAAAAACAAGGATTGCAGCCTTTGGTCAATCAACTGCAAAAGCGGTAGAGGATGCTAACTTAAAAATCGATGTAATGGCCCCAACTCCGAAAGCCCCTTCCATGAGCATGGCCATAGAGCAGTACATCCAGGCGAATAAATAGCATATATTCCATTTTATGCCTCCGAGTTTCGCGGTGCGGTTTTTCTACTATGAAAACCTGCACCAGCTCTTATGCATGACGAACTCCTCTATCTTATTGCTCTTTCTCGCATCCATGGCTTGGGCCCGATAAAAGCCAAATCACTGGTCACGCATTTGGGCAGTGCCAGGGCTGTTTTTCGAGAAAAGCCACACCACCTGTTCAGAATACCCGATATCGGAAAAGCCACCGTATCCGCTCTCAGTAGCGCCGACATTAAGCGGGCAGAGAAAGAAGTGGACTACATTTTAAAAGAGGGAATTCGCGTAGCCTCTTGGAGCGATGAACACTACCCGGAGCGGCTCCGGCAGTGTGATGACGGACCATTACTTCTTTTTGCACGGGGCAATTTCGAATGGAACCCATCGAAAACCATTAGCATTGTGGGTACACGCAAGGCAGATAGCTATGGCAAAGATTTTTGCCATAGGTTCATTGAGGAACTTACTGTTTTCAAACCGACAATCATAAGTGGTTTAGCACATGGCATTGATGCCGCGGCGCATATTGCAGCCATTGAATGCAAGCTTCCCACTCTTGGTTGCGTTGCACATGGGCTAGACAAAATCTATCCACCGATTCATAGACCATTGGCCGCACGCATGGAGTTGAACGGGGGCATTATCACCGAGTTTCCCAGCGAGACCATTATATCACCAGAAATGTTTCCCATGCGCAACAGAATAATTGCTGGACTTGCTGACTGCACAATTGTAGTTCAAACAGATGTGAAGGGCGGCAGTGTTATAACAGCGCACATCGCACAATCATATGGTAGGGAAGTTTTTGCTGTTCCCGGACGAGTTGGTGACACTTACAGCAATGGTTGCCATAAACTAATTAGAAATAACATAGCCGCCATACTAACCTCCGCGGAGGATCTGGTGCAATATCTCCATTGGGATCAGCCGGCGGTAGCCAGACAAACTGCACTTGATTTTTCGAAACATTCCGATCCTCATGCGGCAGATATACTCGGTGCGATTCAGGACAAACCCAACAGTTCATTTGATGACTTACTGCTTGCAACGAAGATGGCTTGGGGTGAACTCAATGCTGCCTTGCTACAATTAGAATTTGAGGGCCTCGTAATTGGAATGCCCGGTAAACGCTATCGGTTGAAGCGCTGATTAACGCAGTGGTTTTCAACAATTGAACGGTGATTATTATCACCAATGAAACTAATTCGCAAGCGATACGTTTACATATTGTAAATTGAATATGAACGCTTCGGCAATAAATCATTAATGACATGATTCTGCATTATTTATCAAGCTTCGAAAACTGGTTCAACCGCAAAATTGGTTGGTTTTTCTTGAATGGTTACAAAGGGAAATCGGAATAGTTATTCCGAAAACATATAAAAAGGCCTGAGATTTCAGGCCTTTTTTTATTGAAGTTCAACACATACATTCTGAGGTTCAGTAAAAAAGCGAAGTGCTTCCCAGCCTCCTTCCCTTCCAACACCGGAATGTTTGACGCCGCCGAAAGGAGTTCGCAAATCGCGCAAAAGCCAAGTGTTGACCCATACAATGCCAGACTCCAGTTGCGCTGAAAAACGATGTGCTCTTGTTACGTCACCTGTCCATAGCGAGGCAGCAAGCCCATACGTTGTTGCATTCGCCAGCTGGAGTGCGTGCGCCTCATCCCGAAACGGTTGAATCGTCACTACCGGGCCAAATATTTCTTCTTGATTGGTGCGGCACTCCGGTCCAAGTCCAACAATGACCGTAGGTTCAATGAAAAATCCACCTTTGCAGCGTCCCTCCACGACAACGCGCTTACCACCACAAACAATCCTTCCACCTTCTTGCTTCGCTAAATCGATGTAAGACAAGATCTTGTTCATGTGAGTCTCGCTTACAAGTGCTCCTGTTCTAGTTTCTTCAAGCAATGGATCTCCCACCTTCATGGCAGCTACTTTCGCAGTGAAGTCTGCAAGAAAACGGTCGTACAATGATTCCTGAACAAGAATGCGCGAACCGCAAAGGCATATTTGCCCCTGATTTGCAAAAGCTGAACGCAAGGCAGTTTTGAGCATCTTTTCGTAATCACAATCATCGAAAATGATGGTAGGATTTTTTCCTCCAAGCTCAAGCGACAGCTTCTTAAACTTTGGAGCCACAGCCGCCGCGATTCGCGCGCCTGTTGCTGTGCCTCCCGTAAAAGACACAGCCTTGACGCGCGGATGGTTGACCAGAGCCTCACCCGCTTCTGCGCCAGCCCCATGCACGATATTCATAACGCCGGCCGGAATTCCTGCCTCGATGCAGAGCTTGGAAAACAAAAAAGCCGTCATCGGAGTTATCTCACTCGGTTTTGCAACTACACAATTACCAACTGCCAAAGCCGGAGCTATTTTCCAAGTAAACAAATACAAGGGCAGGTTCCATGGCGATATGCAAGCCACTACGCCAATAGGCTTACGATTGGTGTAGTTGATTGCACGATTCTCCATGATGTGCGCCTCAGAATTCCAATGCAAAATGGAAGTAGCAAAAAAGCGAATGTTATCCTCGGCTCGAGGAATGTCCATCTGCGCAGCCAATGAAAGTGGTTTCCCGTTATCGATACATTCTGCTTCTGCCAGCGCATGGCGGTGTTCATGTATCAAATCGGCCAAACGCAATAATATTCGCGAGCGCTCTGCTGCTTGAGTTTGTGACCAGGCAGGAAAAGCCCGCTCAGCCGATTCAACCGCTCTATCCACATCGGCTTGACTGCCTGCCGGTATTTTGCTGTAACATAGGCCCGTTGAAGGATCGATATTATCGAGGTAACGGCCATTGGCCGGTTCTGCCAAAGTTCCGTTGATGTAATTCGCCAGTATTTTCACTAATAAAAATTTTGTACGACAAAGTAAGCGTATGTGCTTGTTTATCCGAAAAGGCGTATTAAATTTGCAACCGCTTTGAATAAAAGTGTTTTTGCCCGATAGTATAATGGCAGTACAACTGATTTTGGTTCAGTTTGTCTAGGTTCGAATCCTGGTCGGGCAACAAAAAAAGTCAACCTCACGGTTGACTTTTTTCATTATTGCTTCTTCATAACGACTTTGGTGCCGGGTTGAAGCGGACTTTCAGGAGTTGCACCATTCAACTTGCATAGCTGTTTCAGCTTAATTCCCTTAGCGTGGGAAATCGAAAACCAGGTGTCGCCTTCCACCGCAACATACTCAGTCTGCGCGGCTCTCATTCTTTTCGGTTGCAGGTAAACAATGTCTCCGGCTTTCAATTCTGTTTTCGCATTGAAATCATTGAAGCGATTCAAAATCAAAACATTCAAATCAATTTCGCGGGCAATCGACTCACGAGTATCACCCTCGCGTGCTATGATATACTTGATGTTATTATCACTTACGTTTATTTCGTGATTTCCGGCTAATGTTATCTCAGTGCGATCGTCCTGTGATGTCGTAGCAGAGCGTTTCGCGGACTTTCTGTCGGGCGACTGAGGGATACGTGCCTGCGGTGAAGTTTCCTTTCGGTCGGGGACCTCTTTTCGCTGAGCATACTGAACGCCTTGTTCATCGTATTGCTGAAGATTGTTTTCTTCAATGATTCGAATAAGGGATTTAGCATACTCCGGACTTGTAGCATAACCACATTCCTTTAATCCGCGAGCCCAGCCCTTATAGTCAGTCATTTCCAGTTCAAACAGCTGCGCATAGCGAGCCTTCTTCAGAAAATCTGAATGATCATCAAATGATTCGCGTGCATTTCGATATTGTCGAAAACACTCGTTACGCTGGTCGTCATCTTCGTAAATCCGCTTTCCGTCCCAATCAGAGTGACATTTAATACCGAAGTGATTATTGCCCTCCTTGGCCAAACGGCTATTACCATCACGACTTTCCAAAATGCCCTGAGCCAGGGTAATACTAGCCGGAATTCGATGGGTTGCCATTTGATAAACGGCCTCCTCCTTCCACATTTCAATATACTCGCCGCGAGTTAATTCATCACTACCTGCGAATGCAGTAGACGTGCAAAAAATGCACAGTGAAAGCAAAACAATTTTATACATGATGATTGAACGATTTTACCCGTAAAATAGTCTAGCATGTAAGGGCAGAATTACTCTCCTTATGAGAGTGTGAACAATGACCTGTTAAAAGTGAATCGCTGCTATTGACCGGAACCAAAGTCCTGTTCCCGTTTCATTGTCCCCTCCAAGTTGTAAGAATTCCAAACGCCAACTTTTTCATCATTCAAATAAAAACCGCGCGTGTTCAGACTCCCATTGGCGAAATACGTGAACCATTCGCCGGTTTTCATTCCAGACTCAAACTGACCTTGGATATACAATTGACCGTTGTCGTGCCATGTTTTGTAAGGACCATGATTAAGTCCGCTTTCAAAGGTGTTCAAGCTCCACGGGCTTCCATTCTCATAATAGCACCAGGATTCACCTTGAAGTGTATCATTCACGAAACGCTTATCGATTTTCGGTTGACCGTTCGTATGAAATTCCACCTCAGCCACCTTACGGGTGGTTGCAGAATCGATGTACACTGCTGATTTGACTTTTCCATCGCGAAAAGAATTCACTACTTGCTGTTTGGCGCCAGCAATAGAAAATGACTTGGGCGCCTTATCCTCCGTTTTAACCTTGTCTCCCTTGCATGACATGAGCAACAGGGTCAAGCATAAGCTAAAAAATGCGATTCTCATTTTTTTCTGTTGATGGTGTAATGAACCAATTCCGTGAGCGAGCTTTTTGAAGGACTATCGGGAAAATGGGCCAGTGAATCCAGCGCGCAATTGCGGAAATAATTCATCTTATCCGATGCATAATCTATCCCACCCAACGCAATGACCCTATTCACGAGGTGCTTCACCTTTACCCCGTCAGTATTGTGCTTTTTAATTATCGTCATCAGCTCCCGGCGCTCGCCAGGTTCTGCATTCTTCAAGGCTATAATAAGTGGAAGAGTAAGCTTACGCTCCTTAATATCAATTCCGATTGGCTTGCCTATTTTCTCGCCAAAGCCATAATCGAGGAGATCGTCCTTGATTTGAAATGCCAATCCCACATTCAAACCGAAGTCATACATAAGCCTCACTTCACGTTCGTTTGCTCCGGCAGCAGAGGCACCACTTTCGCAGCAAGCTGCTATGAGAGAGGCGGTTTTCTGACGTATGATGTCGTAGTAAACATCCTCGGTAATATTCAGCAAACGGGATTTTTCCTGTTGCAATAATTCACCCTCGCTCATTTCCTTCACTGCATTCGATACGATGCGAAGCAATTGAAATTCACCTTTGTCGACACTCATAAGTAAGCCCCTGGAAAGCAGATAATCTCCTACCAAAACTGCAATCTTGTTTTTCCAAAGCGCATTGATAGAGAAAAAACCCCTGCGCGTATTGGCCACATCGACCACGTCGTCGTGCACAAGTGTTGCGGTATGGAGCAGCTCTATCAAAGAAGCAGCGGTATAAGTAGCCGGTGTAACTTCCCCACATACTTTACTAGCGAGAAAAACAAACATGGGTCGCATTTGCTTACCCTTCCTCTTGATGATGTAGTGTGTGATTTTATCCAACAACATATTCTCACTACGCATGGCCGCCTTGAAATAATCTTCGAAGGCCTCCATTTCGGAAGCAATTGGCTGCTGTATGTTTTGAAGGGAACTCACAAATACGACTTCAAATGTAGTTACTCCTTCATCTTCACACGCCACTCTTTAGGGTAGTAGTTGTTGACCCGATTGCCAATCACTTTTATCCAGCCCAGTGGATGCGATTGAAAAGCGACTTGATTCCAGCCATTGGGTGCATCAACCTCAACCGACTCGCCTCGCAAATAAGCATTAGCCTGTGATTCGGTCAATTCTATTCTTGCGTGATCATGCCTTGAATTCTGAGCAAGTGCAAGTGCATGCGCGGGTATCAACTCATGGCGAACCACTCTACCTATGTGAACACCCGGACTGACGAAATAGAGACTTCCGGCCATTGAATTCAATTCGTGTAGCGTAAAAACAGATTGATACAACTCGCCATCAGGCGCGAGTAGGGATTGATCCGGCACAAGGCCAACGTTTCGTATTAACTCGCCATCGGTTGGAGTTGCTTTACTGAATACGTTCTTCGGTTTTGTTTTCTTGACCGAGGCTGCCGAAACTCTCTTAAGTGCTGATATAAAAAAGCCTTCCCCCGGAGTGCGATGGGGTAAAAAACGCATGGCATAAACACCATTTTCATCGAGCACGGAAACATTCCAATCCGAGGGAACGGGCCAGCGGATTGTTT
>JBIKSC010000103.1:0-8786 GCA_044348775.1 Flavobacteriales bacterium
CGCCGCAGCCAATTCGCCTCCGCTGAGCACGTAGTCGCCAATCGAAACCTCCTTGGTAATGAAATGATCGCGCACACGTTGGTCTACGCCTTTGTAATGTCCGCAGAGTAATATAATATTCTTCTTTAGGGAAAGCGTATTGCACGTGAGCTGATTGAGGCGCTCACCATCGGGCGTGAGGTAGATAATCTCGTCGTATTCGCGCTCGCTCTTCAACTTGGTGATGAGGTCATCGATGGGTTGAATGGTCATGACCATGCCCGCTCCACCACCAAACTGATAGTCGTCGGTTTGCTTCTGTTTAGCTACGCTGTAGTCGCGGATGTTGTGGATGTGTATCTCGCAGATACCGCGCTCCTGCGCACGCTCCAGAATACTATCGGCAAAAGGCCCGTCGAGCAGGCGTGGAAGAAGAGTGAGGATGTCGATGCGCATTTTTTATGGTTACTGGGGACTGGGTACTAGGTACTAGGTACTAGGTACTAGGTACTGTGGAATGGTTATTAACAGGATGGATAAAGACTCATGTCAAAGTGCGAAATTAAACCACAACAGGAAAATCAAATCACAACCTTACCTTCCTTCCCAATCTCCACTCCCCAGTCCCCACTAAGCGCCACCCTCTCATTCTCATTCTAAAAAATTCCAGAAAGAGAAAAAGAAGCAGATTAGAATGCGCGCCCTTCGCACCCTAAAGTCTAGCACGTAGTCCGAATCTTGCACTTCGCGTTTTTAGTAACCTAGATTAAATAAGTTTCAAAAACAAGGTTACGAATGTGAAAACTAAAGGGTGATGTTCATTGAAAAATATTGAATACCTGCTTTAGAGCGTAATTTAATGTACTTAAACAGTCAAAAATTCGCTAAAGGAAATACTCATTACTAGATTATTACAAAATTTCTTGACAACACAAGTCAAAATCTCTAATGATTACGAATTCTCAAAACAATACTCTTTATTTGTGGCAAAATAATCACATGAAAAAAGTCATTTCCATCTTGTTGCTATGCATAAGTTTGGCTAACACAGCGCTCTCTCAGCGAACATCATCAGTTAATCCAGATACAACGATTGAAATTAGCTTAGAAGAACGAGTGAATGCGTTAGAGCTAGAAACGCAGCAAATGAGCCAACGGTTATCCAAATTTGAAAATCAACATCACGTCGGCCGAGAGTTTTTGTTTTCTGGAATACTTGCTTCGGCAGTTGGAATCGTTCTGATTACAAATCAAGAAATTGCCGGAAAGAACCCAGCATTTGTATTTGGAGGATTAGGAGTTGTTTTAGGAGCAACAGGCTCAATCTGCATCATAGACTCACCACGCCACCTCCGAATTCCAATAGAAAAGTAATTATCATTCACTTAAGTGAATCCACATAATTCTAAATCAAACAATTAAGCCTGGCTGAAGGTATTTAAAGATAAATAGTGGGCCCATACTTCTAAGATTGTGAGCCTGTCAAGCCATCCTCAATTAACGTTAATCTATATTTCAAAAAAGCCTATTCGAAATTCGGCCTTCTGAGTGTTATGTATATAATATTTAGAACAAGTGCTTCAGCCCAAATGAGGATAGGTTGTGCTATTGCCACATCTAAAAAATTCCAGAAAGAGAAAGAGAAAGAGAACGGCCGCCAAACGTCCTCAGTCATCAATACCCACTCCCCACTCCTCAGTATCCAGTCCTCAGCACCCACTGCGCGCTTTCCACAATTCCCATCAACGGCATAACACGAATAATTTATAGGTTTTTTATTCCTCCGGCGCGCACGAGGTTTGCACTTTAAACAATGCGCCTCATGGGAATGAACAGAAAAATCGCTAACCTCAATGTTTCTATTTATGGAAACTTTCTCTACATTTGTAACATACAATCGACTCACGCAGCATGAAGTACTTCGAAACATTGTTTTTGGAGGAAGCAAGTGAGTTCATTGCAGAACTCGACGTAAAGACAAGGCTTAAGCTTTTTCAAAACATCGAACTTGCGGAACAGACTCGCGATAATCGGCTATTAAAAAAGCTGCAGAAAGAAATATGGGAGTTCAGAACTGTGCATGCCGGAAGACAATTAAGACTTCTTGCCTTCTGGGATAAGACGGACAATGCACAAACCTTAGTTGTCGCTACACATGGCTTCACTAAAAAAACGATGAAAGTTCCTGATCGTGAAATTGAACGAGCTGCCCGCATGCGTGCAGATTATTTCAACAGTAAAAAATGAAGCTGGCAATGGCTACCAAAAAGTTAAAAACATATACACTCGCAGAGATGAAGGACACCTACATCGGCAAGCGAGGAACCGTAACTCGAGAGTCCTATGAGCATGAACTTCGTATGGAGGTAATTGGCAGGATGATCCGATCTGCACGTCAAGAACGTCGGCTAACGCAAGAAGAACTGGGAGAATTGATTGGCGTAAAAAAGGCACAAATTTCGAAGCTTGAAAGTGGAGCCAACAGCGCCACGATTGATACAATTTTGAAAGTGTTCTCAGCGCTTCAGGCAGAAATTTATTTTCAGGTGCGGATGACGTGATGAGGATTGTAGGATTGTAGGATTATAGGATAGTAGGATTATAGGGGGGCGCCACCCACTCATTCTCATTCTGTTTCTCATTCTAAAAATTCCAGATTGAGTACGTCCGTAAATCGTCCTCAGTCCTCAGTCCCCAGTACCCAGTCCTCAGTACCCACTCACCGCTCAATACGGCGGATGCTTCGGCTGATTATCCAACACCTCCTCAATACGCAACATCACCGCATCGGTGAGCAATGGCACAGCAGATGTTGCTTTCAAATTGTGCTCTAGTTGCTCGGGTTTAGTGGCACCGAGTATAACAGTCGAAACGTCGGGATTCTTCAAGCACCAGGCAATGGCGAGGTGCGCCAAGGAGATGCCAAGGTCGTCGGCTAGGGTTTTCAACTTGCGCACCTTGTCGTAGTTCTCTTCTACGAATGTCTTCTCGGCAAGCCAGCTCAGCTCATCGCGCTGCAGGCGAGTGTCGGTCGGTTTTTGATCGAGATACTTGCCACTCAAAAAACCAGAGGCAAGCGGACTCCAGATAGTCGTTCCTAGTCCAACAGTCTTATAAATCTGACTGTACTCCACCTCCACTTTTCGACGCGTAAGCATGTTGTATTGTGGTTGCTCCATAGCCGGACCAATCAGGTTGTAACGCTGCGCCACCATGTGCGCCTCCATGATTTCCTGCGCGCTCCATTCGCTGGTTCCCCAATAAAATATCTTCCCCTGCATGATGAGCTGATGCATCGACCATACGGTTTCTTCGATGGGTGTCTCCTTATCAGGACGGTGACAGAAATAGAGATCGAGGTAATCAACCTGCAGTCGCTTCAGTGCTGCTTCACACGCCTCCACCACATGCTTGCGATGCAACCCACGCTGCGTTGGCAGTTTGCCTCCTGCTCCGAAAAATACTTTGCTGCTCACAGTGTAGGTATCACGCGCCCAGTTGCGCTTCTTGAGTATTTCACCCATCACCTCTTCGCTGCGGCCGGCTGCATACACCTCGGCATTGTCGAAGAAGTTCACACCATGGTCATAGGCAATGTCCATGAGGCGCTCCGATACGCTGTTATCAATCTGATTCCCAAACGTAATCCACGAGCCAAAGCTCAGCTCGCTCACTTTGAGACCTGTTTTTCCTAGTCTGCGATACTCCATGGGACAAATTTAGTGGCGAACGGCGAACGGCGAATGGCAAATGGCGAGTGACAAATGATGGGAGAATGGAGAATGGAGAGCTTTTGCAACACCGTTCTCCATTCTCCATTCCCCATTCTCCTCATACAACCCTACCCACTATCTTCGCGTCTACATCTTCCATGAAATCACTTTTCATCCTACCCTTACTCTGGTTCGTTACTGCGCGCGCTGTGGCGCAAAGTGATTGCAATACCGCCATTTCGGTATGCAACTTTGTGTATGACGAGAATAACTCTCCAAGCGGAACGGGAGATTCTTTCGAAGTCGCACCCGGAAGCTGCCAAACGGGAGGTGAATTCAACAGCGCATGGTATATCTTCTCGCCTCAAAGCGACGGTTTGTTTGGCTTTGTATTGCAGCCAAGCGACGCAGACGACGATTATGACTGGTCGTTGTTCGACATCACCGACAACGGCTGCGCAGGCATCAACAGCGGTCTTTCTCCCGAAATAAGCTGCAACTCGTATGGTGAATTTGCACCTACTCCCAACGGTCCCACAGGCATCAGCACCGCCAATGGCGGAACGGGCAACTTCAACGGTCCCGGCAACGCGGCAGGGCCTCCTTTCAACGCCGATGTGAATGTGACCGCAGGCAGCGTATACGCGCTGGTTGTGATGAATTACAGCCAAACGCTCAATGGCTATGAACTCGACTTTGGCAATACAGCCGTGAGCATTTTCGATAATACGGCACCAACCATCACCGACATTCAAACGAACTGGTGCACGGGTGAAGTAGTGATTCAACTCAGCGAAGAAATTGATGTGAGCACATTGACAGCATCGGATTTCTTATTGGATTTACCTGGTTTTTCGGTGAATAGCTTCTCTACCAATACACCCGATTTAGCCAGCGTGCTCACTTTTCAAATTGGTCCCGTGCCTTTTCCTGCCGACTTGCAATTGCAGCTTACGACCATCAACAGCGAAATACTAGCCGACATCTGCGACAATGAGATGCTGCAACCCATCGCGCTCGATATGTCGGGCAACTTTTTCTTCGAAGCGATAACCACAACAGGCTGCAACGATATAGGCGCAACGATCGATATGAACCTGTTGGGGAACGCACCTAATACGCCCTACACCATGGAAGTGAATGGCACACCCGAAGGTGGACTTACAGTGAACAGTCTAGCTACGGGAGCCTATACGATTACACTCACCGACAACACGGGCTGCAGCCGGGACACAATCGTTTCCGTTCAATCATTAACGTCAACCGTTACCATGCCTGCCAATGCGGTGTTGTGCGATTTATCAGAAACGTTCACGGCGCAATTCAATGGCGGACTGATACTGTGGGATGCGCCCGCGGGCATTACCGTTGCGTTTCCGGCGCAAGGCACAACGCTCATTTCGGCCGATGCACCGGGCACATACAACATCGAAGCAACCGTGACAAACCTTGGCTGCACTTCAACCGGCAGCTTCGAAGTACAATTCAATTATCCGCCGCAGTCGACCACCGCGGCTACTGGCGCTTCGTGTTTCGGTGTCTGCGATGGCACCGTGAGCGTGACTAATGGCAATCCAACGGGACTCACCATCATTGTCGATGGACAATCTGTAACGGGGCAACCGGCAGAGCTCACCAATGTATGCGCCGGTGACTACACCATGGAAATCATTTTTTCACCGGAATGTACTGCTACACAGAGCATCACCATTGCCGGTCCACCACCTGTGTCAGCCTCATTTGAAGCTTCCGACTGGATAGTACCCTTTGCGGATCCCACCGTAACACTCACCAGCACTTCCGAAAACGCCGACTCGCTTTCGTGGACTGTGGTTGGTGCCGACTCACTCACATGGAGTGACACACTCTGGACGCTGGTATTGCCGCAAGAACCAGCCATTTACCCTATACAATTATTGGCAAGCGACACAGGAGGATGCACTTCGTTTTTCGAAGCATTTGTAGAAGTGCGCGATGAGTTTCGCGTGTTTGTGCCCAACAGCTTTACCCCCAACGACGACGACATCAACGACTACATCGCGCCATCTTTCACGTATGCGCCTGTATTCTATCACTGGCAAATTTTCAATCGCTATGGCGATGTAGTGTTCGACTCCAAAGACTACCGAGAAGTGTGGATGGGCGAGCACCGCAACGGAGGCTTCTATGTGCCATCGGGCGTCTACAGCTATGTGCTTACCACGCGCGGTGTGGAGCGCGACATGCAAACGCTGAAGGGCACCATAGCATTGGTGCGTTAACATCTCTGTTCGGCACACCACAATAGTCGCTTATCATTTGTGTTATTTTGGTGCCCAATGAAAACCCAAAAGACAGTCATCGTGAGAACTCTGCTGCTCCTTTGTTTATCCATTCCATTTGCCCTTAGCGCCCAGGACGGTTGCTCGTTTGAGCCAACCGGAAAAATCCAGAAGCTGCTCGATCAAAGTTTCGATATGAAGAAATACGAAACCAACGAGCGCATCGAGTTTTTGGAGAAAGCGCTCGATGAAGACCCCAAGTGCACACCATGCCTCATGCGCCTGGGCGAAATTGAATTCAAGGTTGCCAAGCGCGGCGGTTCGTTTGCTTCTTCCAAGCAACACTTCCAGCAGCTCGACGAGTTGTGTCTCAACTACCACAGCGAAGTATACTACTACCTCGGCGCCATGAGCTACGCCGACCGCGAGTATGACAAGGCACTCGAATATTTCGAAAAGTTTTTGCGCTTCCCCGATAGCGATCCCAGCAAGTTTGAAAAAGACTATCAGAAAAAATACACAGAAGTAGAAGACGCATTGAAAAACGTCAAGGCATATGCTGAGATTTACAAAGACCAGATTGAATACACGCCTTTGCGAGTAACCGGAGTCTCCTCTCCTACTGACGATTATTTGCCACTCATTTCTCCCGATGGTGAAATCATGTTTTTTACACGTACAGTGAGCAAGCAAGCCAAGGGCGATGTGGCGCCGCGCATCTACGAGCATTTTTCGTGGTGCAAACGCCCCGACATCAACACCCGTTTCGACGAAGGCAATGCTCTACCCGAACCTTTCAACCAGGGCGCCAACTGCGGCGGAGCTACCATCACCGTCGACAATCGCGAGTTGATTGTAGCCATGAAAAATCCAAATCCGAAAAACCCCGACAACATCGATCTTTTCTCGACTCGTTATACCCTCACCACCAACGATGCGGGGAAGAAAATCTACCAGTGGGGTTCACTCGAAAGTTTAGGCGACCTCGTAAATACGCCCGACGGTTTTGAAGGCCAACCCTCGTTGAGCGGTGACGGTAAAACGCTTTACTTCGTGGGCGTGCGTCCGGAGTGTGTGAAAGATGCGAGCGGCAATTTCTCGCACGACATCTTCTACAGCAAGCGCGGCAAAGACGGCAAGTGGGGAGCAGCTCAGCTCATTGGCGGCGGCATCAATACACCGGGGCAAGAGAAAGGCCCCTTCATGCACAGCGATAGTAAAACGCTATACTTCGCAAGCGACGGGCATATCGGCGTAGGAAAAATGGACTTGTATTACTGCAAGGTGCAGGACGATGGTTCGATCAAAGAGATCAAAAACATCGGTTATCCCATCAACTCCGAAGCCGATGAGTTGGGCATCGTAGTAACGAGCGATGGCGAGTTGGCCTACTTCGGAGCAAAGAATTTTCAGAACAACAAAGGATGGGATGTGTATGAGTTTAAGATGCCCGAGAAAGCGAAGCCTGAGAAGGTTATGATTGTGAAGGGCCAGGTGAAGACGAACTCCGGCGAACCACCAGCACAGGCGAAAGTGGAAATTCAGTATACCGAGAGCAAGTTCAAAGAGGAAGTGGCTGTCAACGATGACGACGGAACCTATGCCGCCGTAGTGAAAGTGAGTCGCAATGAAAACGTGACCTTGAGCGTAGAAGGTGACGACATCGCGTTCAACTCACGCGTGATAGCGAAGAAAGACGACCCTGCGCCCGTGGTCACGAAACTCAACATGGAAACGCGCGAAGCCAAGGCCAACGAAGCGTTTGTGATCAACGACATATACTATACCACCAACAGTGCCGACATTGAAGAACGCTCGAAGATCATACTCGACGCCTTTGCCGGCTACCTCCTGAAGCACCCGTCGATGGTGATTGAAATATCAGGCCACACCGATAGCCGTGGCGACGACAATGACAACAAAGCCCTTTCAGCCGAGCGCGCGTTCGAAGTCATGAAGTACCTCGTGGACCATGGTGTGGAAGGCAAGCGCCTCACCTATCAGGGCTATGGCGAAACCAAACCCGTAGGCGATAACAACACAGACGAAGGCCGCGCGATGAACAGAAGGACGGAGTTTGTAATCAAGAAGATGTAGGCATCCATAACGCAGGGACGCTCAGCTGCACGTCCACTGCCACGCGTCCACCAACAACCCAATCAACCATGACCGATTTCATTCAGCAGCTCAAATACCGCAACGAAACACTTTTTTATTTCGGTGTTGTGTGCCTTGCATTTTCAATCCTGTTTTTGATTTTATCAAAGACAACAACCACAGAGGTCTATGGAGTAAACGCCTGGTACAAGCCTTTTAAGTTCGCCTTTTCAACGTTGCTTTTTTCCTGGGCCATGGCGTGGTATTGTTTCTATCTGACCGACTTCAACATCAAAGCATTCAATTGGGCTGTTATCCTCTTATTGGGGTTCGAGATTTTGTATATCGCCCTTCAAGCCGGACGTGGACAGCTATCGCACTACAACATATCCACTCCTGTTTATTCGGCGCTGTTTTCACTCATGGCCCTTGCGGCTTCAGCGGTCACCATTTACACGGGCTATGTTGGTGTTTTGTTCTTCAAAAATTCGTTTCCGGAATTACCGACTTACTACGTATGGTCCATACGGTTCGCAATCGTCCTATTCGTCATATTCTCCTTCGAAGGTTTTGCCATGGGCTCGCGCCTCAGCCACAGTGTAGGCGCGCTCAATGACAACTCCAATTGGTTCATTGTGGGTTGGAGCAAAACGGTCGGTGATTTGCGCGTTTCCCACTTCATCGGCATGCACGCCCTGCAAGTGCTGCCTTTCCTCTCCTACTACCTCTTGAAAAA
>JBIKSC010000006.1:0-27199 GCA_044348775.1 Flavobacteriales bacterium
CAGTCCAATTATCATGACTGAACTTGTACTCGTAGGTACCCTCTTGCAATGTAACAGTAACTGACCAAATGCCGTCGCCGTTAGCGTCCGACATGGCTGTGCAGTTGCCGCACCAACCGTTGAATGAACCATTCACTTCAGGTGTTGTGAAATCGGTTTGCTCGTTCATGTCTACCTGAAACGTGACATCATAAAACACGGGGGCTGCGGCACAATCGACACACGCACCCCAGCAAACTACAGGCAATACGACATCGCCCGTAACAACGAGCGCTCTGTTGGTGAAGCCGAAATTCGATACCGTGCATGAACTTCCCTGCAGCAAAGTCTCTTGAGAACCCCAGCTGTCGGCTGCGAACTTGTACTCATAATTGCCGCCAGCCAAATCGGTCGTTGCTTCCCAAATGTTGTCGCCATTGGCATCGGTCATTTGAAAACATCCACCGCACCAGCCGTTGAATGAACCGTTGACTTCAGGAGTTGTGAAGTCGCTTTGCTGCGACATATCAACCCGAAACGTTACGCTAAACGCCTGTGCCGAAAAATTGAGCAACACGAGGAACGCGATAAAAAATGCGTTTGTAATTTTTGATGTCATAATGAACTTTGTTTGTGGCGAATATAGAGTAATTGTTATTTGTACAAAATGTTTGCAGCGGAACAGTTTTTTGATACTTTTGGATTGATACGATAAACTTAATCGTCAGCAATTGCGTAGTGTATAAATTTGTCGACCACTAAAATCCATGGAAAAAGCTATCAAGCCGATACCCAAAGCCACTCAATCGGACGACATGTATTCTATTCCGATTGATGCATTCTTCAAGTCTGCCTTCTCTGTAGACTGCGTTATTTTCGGTTACCATCAAGGTGATCTCAAAGTGCTTCTCATTCAACGCGGGGCAGAACCTTTCGAAAATTTCTGGGCCTTGCCCGGTGACTTGGTTTACCCACATGAAGACCTAGATGCTGCCGCGTATCGAGTTTTGCATGACCTTACTTCCGTAGACGATGTAGGCATGAAACAGGTGCAAACGTTTGGCGGTGTAAACCGTCACCCACTTGGGCGTGTTATTACCGTGGGTTATATGGCACTCGTGGAATTGACAGACCTCCACCCGGTTGCATCTCACTGGGCAAAGCAAACCAAATGGCATAGCTTGAGCAAGTTACCTAAATTGGCTTTCGATCACCGCGAAATTCTGGATGCTTCCTCTAGTCGTCTCAAGACGTTATTAGTTGAAGAGCCCATCTGGACCCGAGTTATTCCGGATAAGTTTACCATTACCGAATTTCAGGATGTTTTTGAAACGATCCTGGGTCGCAAATTTGACAAGGGTAATTTCCGTAAGAAAATCCAGAATGTAAAGTTCCTGAAGAAACTGACCGAGACTCAACAAAACGTACGTCACAGACCATCGCTGCTTTATTCCTTCGATGCGAAAACCTTTGAAAAGTACAAAGACAGAGGTTTTGTGTTTGATTTTTAGGTTGCAGTGAAATGGTGAAATGGTGAAGTGGTGAAGTGGTGAAATAGTGAAATAGTGTAAGGGTTGAACCCATTCGCCTCATCACAATTACAGTTGTTACAACACTAATGAATAAAAAAAGTCCCGCATTTGCGGGACTTTCTCATTAACCTCTATCAAATTTATTTCACTACCTGAACTACTCGACGAAGAAGTTCACGGTCGTTTCGTATGGCAACAATGTAAGTACCAGCAGGGAGTTCACTCATGCGCAATTGAGTTTGACTCGCGGCCCTGATTGAGCTGGTCATTGCGATTCTTCCCGTCATATCACTTACTGTTATTTCAGAATTGCCAATTTCGCTCAGTGCGATGGTCATAACATCCTGAACGGGGTTAGGGAAAACCAACAATTCACCTTGGCTGAACTCATTAACATTCACCGCACACGCTTCACAGCTACCCCAGCATACAGTCGGAAGAACAGCCGTGTCATTAATATCAATGGTGCGATTAGTAAAGTCCGTTTCAGTGAGCGTACAAGGACTGCCCGGAATAAGTTCCTCTTGTCCCGCCCAGTTATCATAAGAAAACTTATACGAATGAACACCTACAGGCAAAGCTATTGTGAGGGTCCAGATATTGTCACCATCAATGTCGCTCATTGGGGCACAACTGCCGCACCAGTTGTTAAATGTGCCATTTACTTCAGGCGTAGTGAAGGGTAAACCAAATTGCGACATGTCAACCGCAAATGTTACGTTGTAAGGACCTGTGCTTTGACCGCATGCCGCACAGCTTCCCCAACACACGGGCTCTAACGTTATATTGCCGTCGACAACAATAGTCCTGTTCGTAAACTGATCCATTGTTATGGTACAGGGACTACCAGGAACTAAGTTTTCTTGACCACCCCAGTTATCATGGCTAAACTTGTATTCGTAAGCTCCTTCCTGCAGAGTTACAGCAACAGACCAAATATTGTCGCCATCAGGGTCAGACATAACAGTGCAGTTGCCACACCATCCATTGAACGTTCCGTTAACCTCAGGAGTAGTGAACCCGGTTACACCATTCATATCTACTTGAAACTCGACAGTATAGATGTTTGGGCTCGACGCACAGTCCGTGCAGCTGCCCCAGCATACAACCGGCAATACAGCATCCGCTGTTACCGATAATGTGCGGTTTGTGTAGCCAAAATTAGTCACGGTACAAGCGCTTCCTTGCAATAATGTTTCTTGACTAAGCCAGGCATCCGCCGAAAACTTATACTCGTAGGTACCGGCATCCAAATTCGTGGTGGCTTCCCAGATATTATCGCCATCTGTGTCGGTCATCGGAAAACAGTTGCCACACCATTCGTTGAACGATCCATTCACTTCAGGTGTAGTGAAGTCGGTTTGTTGCGACATGTCAACGCGAAAAGTCACATTGAAAGCCACAGCCGAGAAAGATGCTGCAATTAAGAATGAAAACGAAAGTACTTTTTTAAACATTTCTTAGATTTTAGGAAACGAATATAGAGATATTGTTAGTTTTACAAAAAGTTTTTTGTTACAGCGATTATTTACTTTATTTACCACCACTTCGAGCTTTGTTCTTCCTACTAATTTCCAAGTTCGATTAACTAAATTGGTTGATTCCCCTAGAATGAGAATTCAAAGACTAACTCTTCTTCTCTCACTACTTACATGTCTCGTCTATACAGCGAATGCTCAAGATGAAATAATGAGTAAGGTCGTGCGCTCCATAAATACCTCTAGCGGTGAAGTAACTCTCTACATCGGATTGGAAAAAACAGATGGCGTTATTCGTTTACGCGAGTTATTCGACCGTCCAATTGACCTGGAAATCCTAGAAGCACCCGGAGCTCTTACTGAATTTTCCAATGGTAAATTGGAATTTCTTTGGATAGCGGGCAAACGACTACCTCGCTATGTGCGATACAGACTGTCAACCTCTGACATTCAAAAGTTGGTTATTCAAGGCGATTACTCTTTTCAATCGCACAACAGCGTTTATCAAGACATTATCGTCAATCAATCCGAAAACACTTCATCAAAGCTAATTCAAGCTGAATACGCTCAATTCTCCGGAGCTGTATCGCTCGACGGTTCTGTGGCGTTGGAAAACGTGCGAGTTGAAAATCTCAATGGTCCATACGTAACCCGTACCGACGAGAAAGGGCAATTCAGTATTCGCGCTTGTCCGGGAGATACGCTGCACTTTAAACGCGACGGAGCCCATTCATGCATTCGTGTAATATCCAATGAGGACCACAATAAGTTGCTTCAGGTTTCTATGAAGAATTATTGGGAAATGAGCCCTGTTACGGTTGAATGTAAGATGAATGCCCGAGGCGAATACCGGTTATTCAGAAATGGCATTGAGTATTACGTTAATGGCGGCGGTGGAGGCGAGCAATGGGAAGAGCTTGCCCGCATTGGCGGAAACTCCGTTCGCACCTGGAGTTCTGATAACGCAAAAGAAGTTCTCGACAAAGCACACGCTCTTGGACTAACCGTTATGATGGGCTTGTGGATGCAGCATGAGCGCCATGGCTTCGACTACGATGATAAACCGAAAGTGCAAGCGCAACTTGATTATTTCCGCAAGATTGTACTGGAAATCAAAGACCACCCCGCCCTGCTTCTCTGGGGCATTGGTAATGAGGTCGACTTATTTTATACCAACACGAATGTTTGGAAAGCGGTAAATGACGTCGCGAAGATGATCCATGAATTAGACCCTCATCACCCAACCTCTACCGTGACCGCGGGTTTGGATCCGGCCGAAGTCAAACTCATCATGCAAGACGCACCTGAAATTGACATTTACTGTATCAATACGTACGGTGATATCGGTAATGTAAAAAAGAACCTCGCCAATTACGGATGGACAGGTCCTTACATGATAACCGAATGGGGCCCCAACGGACATTGGGAAGTAGCTAAAACACGCTGGGGTGCCCCCATCGAGCAGACGAGCGCGGAAAAGGCTGTATCGTATAAAGAACGTTATGAAAGTGAAATTCTCGCAGCTTCCAAAAACTGCATGGGCTCCTATGTTTTCTTATGGGGTTTCAAGCAAGAAACCACTTCTACCTGGTATGGTTTGTTTACGCGCGAAGGTTTACGTTCAGAACCTATTGACGAACTTGAGCAATTCTGGAATGGGCGCCCATCCCGGAATAAAGCACCACACCTTATCTCATTAAGCATTGACGACAAAAGTGCGACGCAGTCCATCATGCTTACAGCCGAGAAAAAATATGAGGCTGTGGCAGCAGTAAACGATCCTGACGGCGATAACTTGATTAGCAAATGGGTAATTGTTCCTGAAAGCACCGACATCAAAGCCGGGGGTGATGCTGAAACAGCACCTATGCCTATCAACGGACTGTTTAAAAGTAAATCTGCAACAGATGCTTCATTCCGAGCCCCTAACGCAGAGGGTGCCTATAGACTATTTTATGAAGTGACTGATGGAAATGGACATTGCGCCTATGGCAACATACCTTTCTATGTAGTGCCGCCAGGTGCCGGCGATGAATCGGCTCGCTTTGTCAAATTCAAACAACTCGAAATGCAATGATGAAGAGAATCACCATACTGTTTATCGCGTTGTCTTCATCGATACTGTCAGTAGTCGCCCAATCTGAAAACGTGACGAGAGTTGAGCCTCTGCTACTGCGCGACACAACCTCGTACTCTTTTCCCTCTTTAGGCTTGACACCAAATGAGTTCAAAAAATCGAAAGGAAGTGTTCAGGTCAATGGCTTCTATCGATTTTTCGCGACCTACACACGGCAGATGATGCCTTACACGCTTACAGCAGCACCCGGCGATACGGTTCTGCCGCGCTCGCTTTTTATTGGTGATGATGCGCAGCTACCCAATCTTCTGCTCAATGTGAGCGGTCAGATGCCCGGTGGGTCTTCATGGGGTTTCGACGTTCGCATGTTTCAGTTTTTGAACGGAAGCATCAGTCCCTCTTATGGCCGACAAGTGCCCGATAGTTTGCGCCCCGACATTCAATATCCATTAGGATCAGTGCCTTTGGGAGGCAATCTTGGCGCGATGCTCGGCATGAACCTCTACGGTAACTTCAAAACCCAATATGGAACATGGAGCACCACAGTAGGCGGTATCCAATGGCTCGCTATTTCCGATCTCACCTTCGCATCGTGGAAAGGCTATAACCGCTTCATGCTGTTTGAACGCAACCCGTGGGACCCAATGGGCACTACCGTTGCAAACCGTTATAAGCAATACTACGACCAAGGCTCGATCGATCAAGATGCTCGTTGGGGAAACCGCGCCTTCCAGGGGGTGGTCGTAAATGGCTCACAACTACCCGGCAATCTTTCCTGCACACTGATGGCCGGTAAAACCGAACAAAACGGAGGCTTTAGTCAGGTGCCCAATTATGCCTATGGCGGACGCATAAAGAAAAACTTCAAGGGGAATTCCTTTTTAAGCATCAACAGCATAAGCACACGAAATTTCACAGACAGCTTGGCACAGGAGCAATTTGGTTTGAACGTAATAACCACCGAGTTTCAGTATGAGCAGTTCGGTTTTTTACTCAAGGGTGAACTTGGAATGGGCGATTATTTCTCGCCCGATCACAACGAGGGCTGGGGAGAAGTCATGCAACTCAAGGCGAGCAACGTCATGAAAGGTGATAAACCGGTTGTGGAGTTGCACTATTTCCGTATTAGTCCGAAAGTAGTGAACAACAACGGTGTATATTGGAATACATCGGTACGCGAATACACAGTGAATGACATTCCAGCCGGCAGCGTGGGAAGCTCATCCCTCCTACTCCCATTCGGAAGCTCGGTGACACGCGTTGGGCAAATGACCAACAACCGCCAAGGATTGAACTTGAATGTGCAGGCCAAAGTGCAGCGCTTGAAAATAAGCGCAGGCATTGGTGCCTCGGCTGAAATCAATCCGGCAGCTGCCATTATAACCGTCGGCCACCCGGTCAACCAATTCACGCGCTCTCGCTTTTGGCGTTGGAACTTCCCTGCTAACATTGGCCCATATGGTCGATACTCGGATGTGTATCGTGACGTATACGAAACTATCCGACTCAGCGACGACTCAGCGGGTGTTGTGGTGAACAAGAAGTTCTTCAATGCAGCTGAAGTTCAGTTAAAGTATGAGCACGATATCGCAGGACACGAAAGCTACTTCTTCGCCTTACTTCAAGCGAATACTTGTTCGCGCGACTTGTCTGCGCTGCCGGTCATCAATGAGGAAGCCTACGTGCGTCAGTATGCCAGTGAAATTGAATGGTACTTCCGTATAACCCCGAAGTTTATGTTTAATGCTTACGCCGGTATTGAGCGCACACTGGGTAACTACCTCACGGAAATCAGCGAAGAAACATTTCGCCCTCTCAACCAATTCGGGAAAGGATTTGGTATCGGTGGCGATATCGACTTAGGAAAGAACACCCGTCTCTACTTGCGCCATCGCTGGTATTCGTTTGAAGACACCAGCTTTCCGCTCGACGCTTTCAAGGGAAGAGAACTCGTAGTTGAATTAAAAGCCTTCTTCTAATCATGCACATGAAAATTCATCATATCCTTTTCTTGCTAGGCATTGGTTGCGCTGCAACCCTTACTGCCCAACAAGACACGCGCAAAATCACTTTCGTAGGTGCTGCGCGTGCGCAGTTTTACAGCGATCATTATCAATCGTATTTCGAAGAAGACACCGTTACTACCGCCAAACTCAACAGCGGTAACACCTTGGTCGATTTGGGTATTAATATGCGCCCTAACCCTCAAATGGAAATTCAGGGTATGGTGCGTGTGCGCAACGACTACGGTGGTTTCTGGGGTGCAGGTGTTAGTTTCGATGTACGCCAGCTTTACGTAAAGGGCGTTGCCGGCGGCATAGTGCGCTACCAACTGGGCGACATCAACTACAAGCTGACCCCATATACACTTTGGAATAGCAATCAGGAAATGATTACCGGTGTTCCATTTCTTCTCCAGCAGCAAACAGATGTGGTGAACTACGATCACTTCTACAACAACGATAACAGCTGGCGTCAGCAAGGCGCTTCGGCGGAAGTGGCATTCGAATTCGGAAAGTGGATCAAGGAAATTGGCATCAAGACCGTAGCTACTCGTGTAAAGACCTCTGATTTCAGTCAAACCAACGATCGAATATTCAGTGGAATAAACTTGAGCCTTGTGCAAAGCGAGCATTTGCGAGTGGGATTCAACTATGTGAATGTGTTCGACATCTATGGAACATCGCGCAGCAATATCACATTTCACCATCCTGTCATGACGGCCACCATGAACTACAACCGTAAAATGGGAAATATGCAACATACCATCGAAGCGGAAGTCGGCAGATCGAAATGGTACTACAAAGAATCAGATAGTGATAGCATTCCGGAATGGCAAGGCAAGTTCGCCGATGCTAAATACAAAATTCGCCATCACAACCTAGGTTTTCAGGGCGGTGTTCAGTTGAAGTATGTCTCTTCCGACTTTCGCAGCATGGGTGCTCAAACCAAGCGTGTCAACTTTAATGGCCAGCTCAATGCATTTCAGCGCGTAGGTAACGAACAGGCTCTTCGCCCTGTTTCAATGATTGATTTGATGCGTGAGTCCGGCTTGTATACCATGCAGCTGCAAACGAACCTCATGGCATATGCCCCGCAATATGATAACATCACACCTTATGGCGACGCAACCCCGAACAGACAAGCCATGATTCTTTCGGCAGGATATGAAAAGAAAAATAGTCCCGTGAGCGCACAGGTCAGCTATTATCGTGGTCAAGAAGTGCGAGGTGAAGGAACCACAACCCTGAGGAGTTTCGAGCGTGCTGAATTGAACGCTTCATTCAATGCAAAACAATACCTCGGCACGAAAGACAAGGAAGCCAGTGTGCAAGTTCGTTTTCGAAATGACAGGACAACAAGGCAGGGTAGCGAAGCAGTTCCTGGTATTGACCTGACATCCCAAACGATGACAGCAGGATTCGACTATGAATGGAAAAAGCAATGGCACCTGTTAGGAGCATTCCAAATGCTGGTCTATGAAGGATTTGAGATTAACAGTGTGCGCGACGAAAATCAGGAAATATTCAATTTTACCGAACTCAATTTGAAGGGCAGCGAGCAACTTGCATCGATTGGTGCCAAGTATACATTCAGTGATAAATCTTTCTTGAGCGTTCAATACTACCAGTTCCTGAATAGCACGAATCAATTAGACGAAGCACTTTATTCCAACAAACAATGGATGTTGTTATACCAAATCAACTTTTAACGATGAAAAACATACGATACTACTCCATCCTTGCATTGGTCATTGTCTTGCAAGCCTGTAAACCGGAAGACACTTTTGACGGACCAAACCTAGAGGACATATACGGTCCGTTCTTCATCGAAGAAACACTCACCATCAGTGATGATTCACTCGATTTAGCCACAGGGGAAACAGCCAATTTCCGAGCATCATTCTCCAAAAACCTCAATTGGAAACTCGAGGTACATGGAATGAATTCAGGCGCACGTCATGTGCATGAAGAGTTCTCATCCAGAGTTGATTTTAATTGGAATGGATCTACAACCATTCTGCCGATGTTCCGTCGTGAAATGTGTGAGGTTATGCTCACCTTCGAAAATCAAATCGATACACTGCGCGATACCTTAGAGGTTATTTCCATTCGTCCACCGCAAGGATTCGTTTTAAGTGATTTCGAATCAGGACTAAATCCCGGCTGGACATCATTTATTCAATCCGGTTCCAGTATGAGCTTCAACGTGCGAAGCGATGGTATGGCCGCGCAGGGTAATAATTACTACGACATGGGGGGAGCCGTTACCTGGGACTGGCTGATTGGTTTGATAGACATGCCGGCCAGTGCTTATGGTGTGGAGCATTTCCCATTGAGCAACAACTCCAACAACATCTATTTCAATACCATGATTTATAAGCCTGAAGCATACGACAACGGCTTAACACTTATCCAATTCCGTGAAGACGACAATGGCGACGGCAGCTATTCCAATGGTATAGAGGATTTGTGGGCGTTTGAAATTTCGGGAGGCCCCGATGGCTGGTCGACCATCAGCCGCAAATACGAAGACATCGTAACACTTGTGAACGGAGCTGAAACGGCACCCATCGGAAACGGACTGCACGAGCCAGATAAACTTGTGCAGGTTTCTATACTTTTCCTTGCCAACCCGGCATCGGGCTATTCGCAAGCCTACCTTGACTACATAACCTTCACAGAGGGAGGACCCCTGCAGCCATGATGAAGCGAATTACATACGCAACATTGACCTTGCTTCTGCTGCAGGCCTGCTCGCACGTGAAGCCTCTAGCCTTGTATGACAACGAAGACTGGCCGGCGGATGGACCTCTGAAAGGATTGGGAGCACCATCCATTTACAACGAGACGATGAGCACCGAAATCTGGTATACGCAAAACCCATCCTGCATTCAGGTGAACGGAGAAAGCGGAAGTGCCTCTAATGGATCCAACAACATGCGCATCAAATGGGACAAGCCCGGTGGAGGCTGCGACTGGGTTGGTATGGGCATTGGCTGGGCCGGCTGGAGCGGTAAAGACTTCTCTCAAATTTACACATCAGCCGCAATTGCTTTCGATGTGCGCTCACTCACAGGCCCGATGAAAGGATTGCCTTGGGCTATTGGCTTTGAAGACTTCAACGGCGCTCAAGCCTGGACTGGATTCACCCCTTCTATGATTGAAGGAAAGGTAATTACTGATCAATGGACAACTGTGCGCGTGCCACTCGAGAACTTTCCGTTCGAAGGACGTGACGTTGATGTAGCTTCTATCAAACAAGTTATCATGCAGTTTGAATCGTCGGGCACTGTATCGATGGACAACATCCGAATAGAGCCATACAAATCGCGCGGGCGACAGCAAACGACATTGAATATGATTGACGCAATTTCATTCGATGGAGTCATCAACATTTCTGACTCCGCTTTGACCCTTTTTGAAGTTGATGCTCACAAGCTTTTCGTTAGTGCGAATCAGGACTTTTTATTCGTTGGCGGTGTTGTTTTCGACAACACTCCTCTGATTAACACCCGCGAAGACAAAGACATATGGAATGGTGATGCCATCGAAATAGCCTTTAGCACAAGCAGCGGTTTGAGCCCCAAGCGCTCCATCTTCTACGCAGACGACAGGCACCTGGGCATTCGTATGAACAGTAATCCGCAAATTTGGGATTGGACTCGTTCGCAGAAGGTAAGTGCTGAGGTAAAAACATCCCGTGTAAGTGACACAATCTACTCGTTTGAATGCAAGATTCCGTGGAAGGAGCTAGCAGTTGAACCCTGGCAAGAAGGCGGAGAATATGCCATTGAACTTGCCGTGGATGTAGCGGATAAGGAAAGCGTTCGTCAATCACAACTTCGCTGGAATTCGATCGATAAAGAAGGTTTCCATACGTCTCCATCGCTATGGGGCAGGCTTTTCATACAACAATCAATTCGATAAAGAACTCTATTCATTTCTATGAAGAAATCGATATTCATTCTCTGCCTTTTTTTGACATTCGGATGCAATGCGCAAAAAGTATCTAAGAAAGGCTCACCAGCACCGACACCACCGGTCGACATTGAAGCGCTCATCGCACAGATGACCATCGAGGAGAAGGTGGGGCAGATGACGCAGATAAACCTTGATGTGGTCTGCGAAGGCGGCATTTATAAACTGGTTGAACCGCATCATATTGAGCCTGCCAAGTTGAATGAAGCCATCACGAAGTGGCATGTAGGGTCAGTCCTTAATTGCGGAGGACATGCTTATCCGCTCAAGCAATGGCATGAGCTTGTGGGTGAAATTCAGCGCGTAGCGGCTACACAAGGACGTTTGAAAATTCCTATCCTGTATGGAATAGATGCCATCCATGGCGCCAATTACATGATGGGGTCTACCCTATTCCCACAGCAGTTGGGACAAGCCGCCACGTTCAATCCGGAGTTGGTGAAACGCGGTGCACAGATCACCGCCTATGAAACACGTGCTGCCGGTATTCCTTGGAATTTCTCGCCAGTGCTGGACGTAGGCCGCAACCCGAACTGGTCGCGCTTTTTCGAGACGTATGGTGAAGACCCCTTGGTATGCGCCACGATGGGTCGCGCATGCATTGATGGCTACCAAGGCCACAGCACAACGCCCGATGCCAACCATGTCGCTGCGTGCATGAAGCACTTCCTTGGCTACAGCGGTGCGCGCACGGGTAAAGACCGCACGCCGGCCATCATCAGCGATATCGAATTGCGTCAGATTTACATGCCGTCGTTCCAGGCTGCTATCAATGAAGGCGCGATGAGCGTCATGATTAATAGCGGCGAAATAAACGGCATACCCGTACACGCCAATCCTGCTATTCTCACACAACTGTTGCGCAATGAAATGAACTTCAAAGGCATGGCTGTTACCGATTGGGAAGACGTGATGAAGCTGCACCAAATTCACAAGGTGACCGCCAATAACAAAGAATCGGTGAAAGCAGCAGTTGATGCCGGAATCGATATGTGTATGGTTCCCAATGATTTTGAGTTCGCTCGTCATCTGATCGAATTGGTGAAGGAAGGAAAAATTACAGAAGCCCGATTGAACGAATCGGTGCGTCGCATCCTCGTGATGAAGCGTGACCTTGGGTTGTTCGCGAATGCTATGCCGCCTGCGCTGAAAGACTTCCCTGACTTCGGATCGGCTAAGCACCAGCAAGCCGCTCGCGAAACCGCTGAGGAAAGCATCACGTTGTTGAAGAATGACGGAGTTCTGCCATTGAGCAAAACTTCTAAGGTGCTCGTATGTGGACCTGCCGGCTATTCGCTCACGCTTATCAATGGCGCGTGGACACGCACCTGGCAAGGCACCGACCCCAAGTTTGAAGATGGTTCGCGTCATACCATTTACGAGGCGCTGCAAGTCGTTAATCCGAACATATCATTTTCTGAAGGTTCTACACTCGATAGTTTATCCAATGTCGACGAAGCTGTGTCCAAGGCGAGTACAAGTGATGTGATCGTTGTATGCCTGAGTGAGTTGCCCTCTACCGAAAAGCCAGGCGATATTGAAGACCTGCGCATGCCTGATGCACAGCGCGAGTTATTAAAGCGACTGAGCAAAACAGGCAAACCCATTGTGTTGGTGCTGGTTGAAAACCGTCCGCGCATCATCCACGACATTGTGCCTCTTTGCAATGCGGTTGTGATGGCTTACCAACCCGGCGACCTCGGCAGCGATGCGTTGGCGCGTATACTGGTGGGCGATGTAAACCCATCGGGCAAGCTTCCGTTTACCTATCCGGCACACGAGCAATCGCTCCTCACCTACGACCACAAGTTCAGCGAAACACTCGATCCGAAGTTTGGCAATACAGCTTATTCACCCGAGTGGCCTTTTGGATTCGGTCTGAATTACTCAACTTTAACCTATGGCGAGTTGAAGCTTTCGTCTAATGAGCTCAAAGCAAACGGCAGCATTTCTGTGAGCATCGATGTAACCAACTCAGGGAAATACGATGCCCGTGAGAGCGTGCTATTGTTCACTCGCGACCATGTTGCTTCCATCACTCCATCGGTTCGAAAGCTGCGTAAGTTCGACAAGCAGCTCATCAAAGTCGGAGCGTCGGCGACCTATACTTTTAATCTAACAAAAGAAGACCTTGCCTTCATCAATAAAGATCTGAAGAGCGTAACAGAGGCAGGACAATTCGACATCATGATTGGCGACAAGGTTGCCACTATTAACTACTTACCATAATGAAGATCCAATCTTATATTTCAATTCTGCTCGTGTTGCTCGGCTTGGGCTGTAAGCAATCGAATCCGGAGGATGTGCTAGGTCGCGTTGGCGACGAAGTGCGATTTGCAGGACGAATGTGGGACGTGAAGTGGGGGTTAGAACCCATGGGGCCAGGACCCAACATGTTCTCTCGCTTATACGATGATGTATGGGTGGATGAAAACGGATGGCTGCACCTCACCATTGCCGAACACGATGGCGTATGGTATTCATCAGAAGTCATAGGCCGAGACAATCTTGGATACGGCACTTACACATGGACCATTCAAGCCGACCCGATGAGTTTCTCTGAAAACGTTGTTTTCGGATTGTTCACCTGGGACAACAACACATTCTACACTGAAGGCAACAGCGAGGTCGACATTGAGTTTGCCAAGTGGGGCGATTCGCTGAGTACCACGCCCACTACCTTCTCGGTGCAGCCCGTTTCTTTTGGAGGATTTTTCGCTGAGCGCACACGCGAGCGCGAAATAGCCGAAGAGGATTTGCGAGGTGTAACCACCCACACATTCACATGGACCGACACGCTCATTACCTGGGCCAGTTACAAAGGCGACAAGGCAGAAGGCACACCCATAGCAACGTGGGATTTCGATTTGAATCACCCGCCGCGCGTCAAGATCGATGGAGGCCAAACCTCCATGCCAATCGTGATCCCTGCGCCTGGAGAAACGACAAACGCACGCATGAATCTGTGGACCTTACCCTACTCCTCTATTGGACCGAACAACCAGTTGGAGCATGAGGTGGTAATTAGGAGTTTCACCTACGAGCCCATGTAATTTGGGTGGTAGTTTTTGACACGAATGCACGAATTGTTTTTTTGAGGACTTGAGAATGCTCGTGGGCATGGCTGGTAAAGGAAAAAAGAACACAAAAACAGCTTTTCAAGCTGATTAAAGGTTAGCTAACACAAATAAGCAGTAGAGTCTGGGTAGCCATTAACATACGTGGTTAACCTACAATCAACGCCGCGTGCTCTTCAAGCTGCTTGATGTATTGCTCATGGATGAGCTTACCATCTGCATCGAGTGCCTTGGAGATACCCGATAACTTGGGTTTATGATAGTGTACGTGCATTTTCAAGTAATGCAGAACCCCCGTGAGATGGTCCTGTCCGCGCGTGTTGCCAGCATGCCCGTCGCTCAAGCCTATCATACTGGCATGTTTGTTCCAAAAGGACTTTACAGGCGATCCGTCGATGAACAACTTCAACACCCCAGGATACGAGCCGTTATATTCGGGAATGACAAAAACGAGATGGCGCGCCGCTTCGATATACTCGCTAAAGAGCTTCAGAAATTCGGGTGAACGATCAGCATACATCGTTGGCGAAAAAAAATCGGCCGGCAGTTTGGACAAATCCAATACGCGTGTTTCCTCACCTTGCTTTTCAATGAATTCGACAACGGTAGCCGCCACTTTCGCGGTCGTGCTTCCCTTTCGGTTGGTTGAAATAATAACTGTTATCACTGAATCTTTTAACAACAGGGCAGCCATAAGGTTCATCTGAAGGATGGCCAATCCTTTTTCAACACAAATCACCCCCTACCCCAATCGACATCACCCCGTAGAGCGTATTCAACCGCCTAATTTTCAGTGCAGGGAGCTCACTTATCAACACTCAACTCACAATTGCCGTGTGCACAACTTTACCGCTCGTGAAACCGTGAAACGCTTTGTTCCACTATACTTTCGTATCGTTCCACGCATGAAACAACGTCCGTGAAACACTACATAAACACTTACACAACCAGTTCGAATATGGGTAAAATTATTACCATCGCCAACCAAAAAGGCGGCGTAGGAAAAACCACCACAGCTATTAACCTGGCAGCAGCCTTGGGCGTTTTGGAATACAAAACTCTCTTGGTGGATGCCGATCCGCAAGCCAACGCCACCAGCGGTGTGGGTGTCGACCCGAAGAGCATCAAAGCCGGCATTTACGAATGCCTGGTAAATGATATTCACCCAAAGGATTTGGTGCTTACCACTGAAAACCCGAACTTGTTTCTCATCCCCGCTCACATTGACCTGGTGGGTGCTGAAATCGAACTCATCAACGCGACCAACCGCGAGTACATGATGCGCAACGCGCTCAACAAACTTCGCGATGAATACGACTTCATTATTGTTGATTGCTCCCCTTCCCTCGGTTTAGTTACCGTCAATGCGCTCACGGCAAGCGACGCGGTAATCATTCCCGTGCAATGCGAATATTTTGCATTGGAAGGATTGGGCAAATTGCTGAACACGGTGAAAATCGTTCAGCAAAAACTCAATACCGACCTCACCATCGAAGGTATTTTGCTAACGATGTACGATTCACGTCTGCGCCTGAGCAACCAGGTGGTAGAAGAAGTGAAGATGCACTTCCAGGAAATGGTGTTCGACACCATCATTCACCGCAACACAACCTTGGGTGAGGCACCAAGCTTTGGTCAGACGATTCTGATGCACGATGCGGCCTGCAAAGGTTCGGTGAACTACCTGAACTTGGCGCGCGAGGTGCTGCAAAAGAACTCGATGACCAACATGAGCAACGAAGAGAAATTTATCAATATCGAAAATGGCTAAGAAACCCGCTTTGGGTCGCGGCTTGAGCGCCCTGTTAGAGAATGCATCCAAGAGTGTGAAGGATGGCGCACCCGGTAAAGCGTCGGTTGATACAGCCGTTGCCGACTTGCCGGAGGTAATGCCTGCTGCCGAAGTGGGCAACGTGGCCGGCCCTATATCGGTATTGCGCATTTCGCAAATCGAGGCCAACCCGTTTCAACCCCGTCAAGAGTTTGATCCCACCGCCCTGCGCGAACTGAGCCAGAGCATCAAGGAATTGGGACTCATACAGCCGATTACCGTTCGTAAGGTTTCGGCCCAGAAATACCAGATCATCAGCGGTGAGCGTCGTTTCCGCGCTTCGCAAATGGCCGGGCTGGAAGAAGTGCCGGTGTATGTGCGTACGGCCAACGACCAGAACATGCTTGAGCTAGCGTTGGTGGAAAATATCCAGCGCGAAAACCTCAACGCCATTGAAGTAGCCATCAGCTACAAGCGATTGATGCACGAGTGCAGCCTCACTACCGAAAAGCTCGCCGAGCGCGTAGGTAAAGACCGCACTACAGTAACCAACTACGTTCGTCTACTCAAGCTTCCACCCGAAATTCAAATTGGCATTATAGAGAAGCGCATTTCCATGGGTCATGCCCGCGCGCTCATCAATTGCGAGCCCGAAGCCAAGCAACTCAAAATCTATAAGCTTATCCTCGAGAAAGACCTGAGCGTGCGCAAGGTGGAAGAGCTCGCCAAAGAAGACGACGCTCCAAAACTGTTCAAGACCGAAAAGGTTGTATTGCCGTTGGAGTTCCAAAAGATGCAAGCCGACTTGCGCTTGAAGTTTGGTAAAAAAGCAAAGCTTGCGCGCAACGAACACGGACTGGGCAAACTCGAGATTCCTTTCGCCACGGATGATGACTTGGTGAGAATCATTGACATGCTGGAGCTATAGGTTTATTTTTTTTAACCGCAGAGCCGCAGAGAGAGGACGTTTCGTTCGCTGTCTGCGGCTTTTTGATTAAAATTGTTTTCAGAGCGTAACAGATTAAACCAACTTAAACGTACATATATTTGTACAACAAATTGTACAACAAAATGCTGACAACAACACTCTCGGACTTCCGAAAAGACATCAAGCGATATTTCGACAATGTGACCAAAAACTTTGAGACCTTAATTATCAATCGCGGCAAAGACAATGGAATCGTCATCATGTCATTAGCTGAATACAATTCGCTGTGTGCAACTCGTCATGAATTGTCATCTAAAAAAAACGAGCAGCGTCTTACCTCGGCTATTAAGAAACTTAACTCAGGTAAATCATCTGCAAAAAAACTGATTGAGGAATGAAGTACGTCTTCGTTGAAGAATCTTGGGACGACTATCTGTATTGGCAAAAGACGGATAAGAAAAAGCTACAGCGCATCAACGAACTACTTAAAGACATTGCTCGCCAACCCTATGATGGAATAGGAAAACCCGAACCACTGAAACACCAATTAGCTGGCTTTTGGTCAAGGCGAATTGATGAAGAACATCGGTTGATTTATTCGGTTAGAGGAGATGAGATTTTAATCGCCAAATGCCGTTATCATTATGACTAGCTCATGTAAGCTGTAGTTTCCAGTGTTCCAGTTCGGCGTTCAATCCGGCTAAGCGCGCTTGCGCCGCAGTTAGCTCCATTGCTGTGGTCATAGCTTGTAGCCGGCGCATGTGGAATTTCTTCCATACCTCCCCTATTTCACGTCGGGCCTGTGTTTGTGCAGCATAAGGCTCCCACAGTTCCAACGCATGCAAGGCTTTCACCCGCAAGGCCTCCTCTGCAGTCAATCGTTTCAAACTGCGGGTTGACTGTTGAATCTTATAGTTCAGCTCCGTGATGCGGCGCTGAATATCCTTCCGTTGTGTGGTTGAAAGAGGCGACCGCGGATGAGCGGCCTTCTCCGACTTCGCCAGTGCTACGTGCAAGTTGGCCGCCATGAAGCCGGCATCCGTGGGCATTGAACGTTTGCCGGTCTCGATCATGTGGGCGTGCGGTCGACTCAGATTCAAGAGCGACAGCAGATCACCCTTTTTCATCAGCAGGGCCTCGGCCAGCGCACCGATTTTCTTTTTGGTTTGCTTCATACAACAAATGTGTTACTATTTTCGGTGTTAACATTTCAAATGTATACAAGAAAAATAATAACACATCCTATTTCTAGAGCTCGCCGCCTGCTGCGCTCATCAACAGCGAACCGATGAGCCGGCGCAAGAAGCATGCCCGGCGCCGAGTATATTTGTATGCATAAGTGAAGGAGTTTAGGATTAGAACGGCGCCAGTGAGCTGAAGGCAATTAAAATGATAATAGATCTAAATGAAATACAAAGACGTTAAACGCGAGGAAGAACTCAAAGGAAAGGTAGGGAAAGATTGATTCAATGGTTTTGACGACACACGCATTCTCGGTAATATCGATTTTTGCGTTTCGCAGAAAAAGCAAACTAACCTCAAAGAGCCTGAGTCTTTGCTGTGGGCAGAGGCAAAAACCAAAGATTTCGATATCGTTGCCATGTATGCGCAACTTATCATTACCATTGGAAAAGAAAGAACGTTCGACAAACATTTGCCACCGGCATTTCTAGGTGTTTTTGATTTCAAAAAAATTGTGTTTGTTCCTTACAACGAGGTTTCTGATCTGTTTTATCTCAATGATTTCAATTGGAACGTCGCACCATCGAATCATGAAACGAAAGAATTTCTCTTAATCAAAGAACGTATTGAGGACATTCTAAGCAAAAACACCTATGCCTTTGATTATCTTGTAAACGAAACTGAACTCAAATTTTTCATCAAGCATAATTTGGCGAGCGGATCGGATGATGCAAAGATTTTGATTGATAAAAACAACTTTGTTCCCATTTACTTTCGCTGGCTTACGCAAGTTAAACCGCATATCAATTTCGATTGGGCGGAAGGGAAAAAACAAAATATTTTGGACAGTGATTTTTTCTTGGCCGATTTGTTTGTAGATGATAAAGGCACCGCCACTATTGATGACGATACACCCATCAAAGAGGAATTGTTTGTGGTGTTCAAGAACAGCCATTACGAAATTGCTAAAGAAAATTTGAAATCTTTGTTCAATGCGATTATTGAGATTAAGGACAAAAACAAGTACGAGCAGTTCTGGAAAAAATACCGCGCGTCCCTTCCCCAAATTTTAGCAAAGGTAGTCCTAGGATGTTCAGATGTGCCCCTTTTAAAACAGGCTAGCCTGCTCGCCCGGCGGTTCTGGTTTCGACCTAGGCTTCTTCTCAGGCTTCGGTGGATCAGGTATTGCTCCTGACTTGCGCTGCTCTTTGAAACGCGCCATTTCTTCTTCCAGGCCTTCGATTTCGAAATCGATGTCATCGGGATTTTGACGGATTGTGTCTTCCAAGTCGAACAACTCTTCGTTTCGGTCTATTTCCACCTTCTCAGGCTGACGCGCTGCAATGAGTTCCTGCAACATGTTCTCGGCTTCAATCTCGCGTTGCGGATCGGCGTCGAGCAACTCAATGTTGAGCACAGGATAAGCGGTGAGTCGATTACCAATGGCTTTCAGACCTTTTACAGCAATGAACTCGCGCAAATCGATGCTCTCGTCCATCTTGTTCTTCGCAAGCTTGTTGCGCTTGTCGAAGCGCACATAAATAACCGGATGATGCAAGAGCGATACGATACCTACTTTCGACTTCGGGTGCTCAGTGATATAGGTGACCGGTCCTTTCGATGGTTCGATGAGGAAGCGCTTCACAAACCACTGCTCCTTCTCTCCATCGAAATACACGGCACTCAGTGGCTTCTCTGTAAGCCACTTTTCTACGATTACTAAATTCTCGTCGAAGTGTGTTGCCAAATCAGGTGGAATGAGTTTATACACTCCAGAAGACAGCACACACAAAATCTTGTCTTCTGCAAGGAAGTCGCCCAAGAAGCGGCCGTGGCCTTCCTCGTTGAGACGCATCACGCTTTCATCCAACCAAATCTTGCGCGCTCCCAGTGTCGAGATACCGGCCTGCTTCAACTCTACCTTCTTCACGGGATACTTTGACGCTACGTTTCCGGCGGCATCACGGCCCTTGATAGCGAGCTCTGCAAAGTCGATGTCGTACTTGAGTTTCTTCAAGCGCTCTAACGCACGCAAGTGCATGGTCACCACTTCAGCTTCCCCATTGGGGTTGGCAGTAAAGTGCAACACTTCGCTACCCGCAGTCCCTTTGGTGAGGTCGTATTCTTTATCACGCGTGATGGCTGTCACGGCAAAGCGCTTCATCATGGCGCCGCCTTTTTTGCCGTCCGCATAAATCATGTTGTAGATGGTGCGCTTGTCGTCTTTCTTCCACACCGCAGCATGGATGATGTCTTTGCCCACGAAGGCCTTCGACTCTACACGCTTCACCAACATTTTACCGTCGCGACGGAATATAATAATGTCGTCGATATCGGAACAGTCGCCCACGAACTCGCCCTCATCGCGCTTCAGTCCCGTGCCAATGAAGCCTTCCGCGTAGTTCACGTAAAGCTTCGCATTAGCAATGGCCACTTTCGCGGCTTCCACCACGTCGAACTGCTTGAGCTCGGTTTTGCGGTCTTTGTCCTTGCCGTATTTGCGCTTCAGTTCTTTGAAGTAGTCGATACAGGTTTCCACCAATTCATCCAGCTTGCGCTGAACTTCCTTGATATCGCCCTCCAACTTCTTGATGAGCTCATCGGCCTTGAATGCATCGAACTTCGAAATACGCTTGATGCGGATTTCAGTAAGGCGTGTCACATCATCATCCGTCACTTCGCGGAAGAAGTCCTTCACATACGGTTTCAATCCTTTGTGGATGGTGTCGAGAATTTCTTCCCACGACTCACACTCTTCAATCTTGCGGTAGATGCGCTTTTCGATGAAAATCTTTTCGAGCGAAGCGAAGAACCATTGCTCGTTCAATTCACCAAGTTCGATCTTCAACTCTTGCTCGATGAGGTCTTTCGTGTGCTCAGTTGAAATCTTGAGCAACTCATCTACACCAATGAAAAGCGGCTTCTCTTCCGAAATCACGCACGAGTTGGGCGATATGCTCACTTCACAATCGGTGAACGCGTACAGCGCGTCAATCGTCTTGTCGGGACTGGTGCCCGGTGCGAGATGTATAATAATCTCCACCTTGTCGGTCGTGATATCTTCTACTTTCTTGATCTTGATTTTGCCCTTGTCGTTTGCCTTCAAGATCGAATCAATCAAGCTAACGGTATTGGTTCCAAACGGAATCTCGGTAATGGTGAGCGTCTTGTCTTTATCATCTTTTCGAATGCGTGACCGCACGCGAATCTTTCCTCCTCGCAAACCGCGGTTGTAGTCAGTGCAATCGGCCATACCACCCGTCTGAAAGTCGGGCATCAGGTGGGTGCGCTTGCCGCGCAGCACATCGATGCTACCATCGATAAGCTCGTTGAAGTTGTGCGGCAAAATCTTGCACGCCAATCCAACGGCAATACCTTCCACTCCCATCGCCAGCAGCAACGGGAATTTCACCGGCAACGTTTCGGGTTCTTTGTTACGACCGTCGTAACTGCTCAGCCAAGTAGTGGTCTTCGGATTGAACACCACCTCTTGCGCAAACTTGTTGAGGCGCACCTCAATGTAACGCGATGCAGCAGCACTGTCGCCCGTGAAGATATTACCCCAGTTACCCTGCGTATCGAGCAACAAGTTCTTCTGCCCTATTTGCACCAAGGCATCACCAATCGAAGCATCGCCGTGTGGGTGATACTTCATGGTGTTACCAATCACGTTGGCCACTTTGTTGAAGCGACCATCGTCCATTTCCCACAGCGAGTGCAGGATGCGGCGTTGCACGGGCTTCAATCCGTCGTGGATGTGCGGCACGGCGCGCTCGAGAATCACATAACTGGCGTAATCCAAAAACCAACCTTCATAGAGGTTTTGCACCTGAATCACATTGCCCAGGTTGTTGTCTTCCGATTCTCCGTTGATATTTTCGATGTCTTCTGACATGGTCTTATTCCTTCTTATTCTTCGATTACTTCTTCTTTCACTGCCGCTGTTGGGTTCAGTTCATCCTTCTCCACCTTGAGGTTTTTGATGATGAATTCCTGACGATCGGGTGTGTTCTTACCCATATAAAACTCCAGCATCTCTTTCAGGTGTGAGTCTTTACCGATGACCACAGGCTCCAGGCGGATATCAGGTCCGATGAATGCCTTGAATTCTTCGGGCGAAATTTCTCCCAATCCCTTGAATCGTGTGATCTCCGGACGCACGCCCAGCTTCGCAATGGCAGCCTGACGCTCGGGATCGCTGTAGCAATAGATCGTTTCCTTCTTGTTGCGCACGCGGAAGAGCGGCGTTGTCAGCACATAAAGGTGTCCGTGCTTCACCAGGTCGGGGAAGAACTGGAGGAAGAACGTAATCATGAGCAAGCGAATGTGCATACCATCCACGTCGGCATCGGTAGCGATGACGATGCGGTTGTAGCGCAACTCTTCGAGGCCGTCTTCGATATTGAGTGCCGCCTGCAAGAGGTTGAACTCTTCATTTTCATACACCACCTTTTTGGTCATACCGTAGGTGTTGAGCGGCTTACCGCGCAAGCTGAACACGGCTTGGGTCGAGGCATTGCGCGAGATGGTGATGGAACCACTTGCGCTATCACCCTCGGTAATGAAAAGTGTGGTTTCCGGTGCTTCCGGCTTATTATCGTTGAAGTGCACCTTGCAGTCGCGCAGCTTCTTGTTGTGCAGGTTGGCCTTCTTGGCGCGGTCGCGAGCGAGTTTTTGGATGCCTTGCAGCTCTTTGCGTTCGCGTTCGCTTTGCAGAATTTTCTTCTGAAGCGCTTGGGCCGCATCGACGTTTTTATGCAGGTAGTTGTCGAGTTCCTTTTGGAGGAATTCGAGCACAAACGCCTTCATGCTTTTGCCGCCCGGTTCGATTTCGTTGGAGCCGAGTTTGGTCTTGGTTTGCGATTCGAATACCGGCTCCACCACTTTCACGGCTACTGCCGCTGTCACACTCGAACGAATGTCGACCGCTTCGTAGTCCTTTCCGAAAAAGTCGCGGATGACCTTCACATACGCCTCGCGGAATGCCGCCTGGTGCGTACCGCCTTGCGTGGTGTATTGTCCGTTTACGAAGCTGTAGTAGTCCTCACCATAGCTGTTGGTGTGCGTGATAGCCACCTCGATGTCTTCACCGCGCAGGTGAATGGTAGGGTATAGCTGATCCTCGCTCATGTTAGCGGCGAGAAGATCGCGCAGACCGTTTTCGCTCTTGAATTTCTGTCCGTTGAAGACAATGGTGAGTCCGCTGTTGAGGTAGCAATAGTTCCACAGCAGTTTCTCCACGTATTGCGCGCGAAACTGGAAATTGTGGAAGATGGTATCGTCGGGAACGAAGATCATCGATGTACCGTTCTTCGCATCGCTCTTGGCTATCTTATGGTCTTTGGTGATGTTCCCCTTGTTGAACTCAGCGACTTTGCTTTCGCCGTCGCGCACGCTTTCCACTTTGAAGTAACCGCTGAGCGCGTTCACCGCCTTGGTACCTACCCCATTCAAACCCACGCTCTTTTTGAAGGCGCGAGAGTCGTACTTACCGCCTGTGTTGATCTTCGACACGCAGTCGATAACCTTCCCGAGCGGAATGCCGCGGCCGTAGTCGCGCACATACACGGTGTTGTCTTTGATGGAAATGTCGATGGTCTTTCCGTGACCCATCACGTATTCATCGATCGAGTTGTCGATGATCTCTTTCAGCAAGACGTATATCCCGTCGTCGTAGGCCGAGCCGTCGCCGAGCTTCCCGATGTACATACCCGGGCGCAGGCGGATGTGCTCGTGCCATTCGAGCGATTTGATATTGTCTTCGGTATATTGAACTTGTTCTGCCATGGTGGCTTGTTTCAGATAAAATTGGACATGCGAATTTACGGCGGGGCAAGGGGCGCGGGCGGTTGATAAAGTGGGGAGTTTTAAACAATAAGGGCGAAGGGCGAAGGGCGAGGGGCGAGGGGCGGTTGTCGCTCCTTCTCGCGAAGGGCGCGTGTGTCAAGGCGGTGGGGTAGCTTTTGGCTTACAAGCCTCACCCCTAGCCCCTCTCCAAAGGAGAGGGGAATGCCCTTCTCGCGTTCACAAGAATTTCTAGGCAAATAGCCTTTTCCTCTGTTTAAAATGACGTTGCTCACGAAAAGGGTTCTCCCCTCTCCTCTGGAGAGGGGCCGGGGGTGAGGCTACGCAATTCCGCGCCCTACCCACCTCTACCTGGCCTCAAAGACTATCGCATTACCCTGACCGGGCAAAGGCACTGAATGATTGTTTTCCGTGTTCCATATTTCCTTCGGAATTCCGTCGGGAAAGGCAGCGCATGTCAATCCCTTACCCAAGTGCTTGCATCCAATGCAGATGGTCATCTTTTCGGAATCTTCATCCGAATTCCAGCGGTCGACTAAACTGATGGGCATGGTTTAATTATTCAGAGTGTTTGTAGCTGTTGTCTTGCTTTTCGATTTCCCACGGCTTCAGCCGTGGGCTGTTGTTAGCCGATTGGATTTGGTTTAATCGCGGAGGCAGCGGACGGAGAAGCCGTTAAACTTAGAAAAACTAAAATCAAAAATTTCGCCGCTATCATAACTGAGAAGAACATACCAAGCATTAGTAGAATCAGTACCTGATGAACTCCACCAACTTCCACTTCCAGCAGCTGCAGCTCCGTTCATAAAAGAGTACCTGCTTCCTCCGGGCAGTCCAGAAAAACCGCTATTATTACTTGCCAATGAATTTGGAAAAAACCAAAAACCTGTTCCAGCATCATTGTTACCCACAGATTTCATTTTTCCGCCAGCAATAAGATCTCCCCCTAGACTTGCAATAAGCAAACTCCAATCAGCCTGCGAAGGAACGTGCCAACCGAGCGGGCACAACCCTCTTGTATCATCACATGCGTACCAATTATATAACTTACCATAAGGACATGAGAAACTGGAGTTTTCAAGATAATAAGCCCATGCACCACTAGTAGTGACTTGCCATTCTAAACCATCATTAAACCCCGTCGCTATCGCATCCCCATTACGATAAATACTCGTGTTCAGATTCTCCGCCATCCACTCTTGTGTGCCAATCACAATCGTCTTGTACACGTTGCCTTCCTGGTCGGTCATGCTGCCGTAAGTAAGATCCGGGTTGTGCACATTAGCTGCGCCGCAGGTGTGGAGGGTCGTTCCAGTGGTTGTTCCACCGCTGCCTCCACCCCCGCCATTTGAATTGCTATTGGCCTCGCTGATACCAGGGATAATTACGAAACTTCCATCGCCGACAAATAAAGTATCGCCAGTGGAACTCACGTTGAGATGCACACTGCCCGCATGCAACGCATACGGAACACTCAACAACTGCTGGGTGCCAATATCGACAAAGCCACTGCCCAAGTCCAACTCTACCTGCATAAACTTCGAGCCGTTAGCCCAATTCACGTTTGTCAAGGCCACGCTGCTGCCTAACTGAACAGTGAACAAACCGAGCGCACTGGTGCTCACCGTTTGAAGTTCCTGCCACACATTCGTTCCCGTTGCCGTTCCATCGTGAATGGTAAAACGCGCATTCAATGTGCTGTTTGCAATTGGTGCTCCGGCAGTATTACGAGCAATGGCCTGGTAAGGAATGAGTGCAGGGGCTTGAGCGAATAAGATTGCGCTGATGAGGAACGCGAAAGTGGTAAGGGTTAGGCGCATGGGGTTATGTTTTTGGCGAAGATAATTACAGGTGATTGATTACGAATTACGGATTACGAATTACGGATTACGGTCAAGGTGCGGCTTTTCGCTTGTGTCGGGCTTTCCAAAACCGAGGACATCCATCGTGGCACAACTGCATCAGAACAAAAGCTCGGCCCTTCCTAGTACCTAGTACTTAGTCCTTTGTACTTGTTTTATGCCCATATCCGGAATAAGTTATAGCTTTTTTATGCCCTGTAGTCCTCGCAACTTCGTGCAATGGAAAACATCCACGCTAGTCTTCCGCATACAGCCGGTACAAACGAGATCATACTCTATCAAGGCAACGAAATCCCTGTGCGACTTGAAGTGAGACTTGCCAACGATTCTGTTTGGTTAAATAGAAATCAAATCGCTGAACTGTTTCATCGCGATGTAAAAACCATTGGAAAGCACATCAATAACATCTTTCGAGAACAAGAACTAGACATGAAAGTGGTGGTCGCAAAATTTGCGACAACCACTTCACACGGTGCCATAGCGGGGAAAACACAAACGCAGATGGTCGACTTCTACAACTTGGACGTCATTATTTCAGTGGGTTACAGAGTCAAATCGCGCGAGGGTACACTGTTTCGAATTTGGGCTTCCAAGATCCTAAAAGACTATTTATTGAAAGGTTACGCCATTCACATTCGCACAGAACAATTGGAAAGAAACTTCCACAAAATGAGTGAACGCATTGAACATATTGAGGTAGCATTAAGGAGGAATGAGCTTCCAACACACGGCATCTTCTTCGACAATCAAATCTTCGATGCCTATACCTTTTTCAGTGAACTATTGCAGCACGCAAAGCAATCCATCGTCCTCATCGACAACTATATCGACCACACTGTGCTTCTTCAACTTTCAAAAAGACCGCCCGGGGTATCAGCCACCATTTACACGGAGCGCATTGCTGAAACACTCCAACTCGACCTTGCCAAGCACAACGCTCAGTATGCGCCTATAGCCATTCGCGCCATCCAAAAAGTACACGACCGCTTTCTTCTCATGGATGAGAAGGAACTCTACCACATCGGTGCATCCATCAAAGATTTAGGCAAGCGGTGGTTTGCGTTTTCGAGAATGGATAGCCTGGCGGAAGAAGTGACGGCGAGGCTAAGTAGTAAATACTGATTACGGATTACAGATTACGAATTACGGATGACGAATTACGGATGACGGATTACGGCTGCGTCGCGGCATTTGGTTGATGATGGGGAGCCAAAGCCTGCGATTTCAATAGTGGGGGAAGAAATAAATGCAGATTCTCGAGCACTGCCCTCGCCTCTAGATAGAGAGAATGGGAGCAAGGAGACAGGCAGACCCACAAATTCGTAATCCGTCATCCGTAATCCGTAATTCGTAATCCGTAATCCGTAATCTGTAATTAATTTCGCTCCCATGCGCAACACCCTCGCCCTCCTCGCCCTCCTGACCGGCTGCACCTCGCAAAACACCCTCTTCGAAGAACACCAAAGCGTGGGCGACGACATGGTGTGGCAACCCGGTGAACCCATCACGTTCACCATCGACGTCAAG